>NZ_JBEXRZ010000032.1:0-47387 GCF_040613325.1 Streptomyces sp. NPDC006283
CGCGCCCGCAGGGTGATGGAGGAGGCCAAGCTCCCCCTACCCATAAGGAGTTCACATGTCAGGTGTCTACGCGCGTCGAAGCCGTGGCCTCCGTCATCCGGCCCCCGCAGGCGGTGGCAGACCTGTCAGGGCCTGTCGCGGAGGCGAGGGAACCAGCCTGTGGTGCGGGGGTCCGGTGTGCGGCGGGCCGATGCCTTCGCCGCCGCCCGGCCGATGGCCGTGACCGACGACGCCAGCCGCTTCGGCAGCCAGCCGGTGAAGTCGGGTGTCCCGCACATCTCGGCCACCTCCGATGCCGACGGGCGGTCCTCCGGGCGGGCCGCGAGGGTGGTGGTGAGAAGCCGGCGCAGCTGAGGCGGGTGGGCCGACAGGTCAGGGGGCTCACGGTCGGTGCCGGCGATGCGGGTCGCGACGACGAGGCCGCCGCCCTCCCCGTACGGATGGCGTCCCGTGGCCGCTTCCGCGGCGACCAGACCGAGTGTGAACACGTCGGACGCCGGGGTGAGCTGTCTGCCGAGAGCGTGCTCGGGCGACATGTACTTCGGCGTGCCGACCATGCGGCCGACGGTGGTCAGCACGGACGTACCGTCGGCGGCGCGTGCGATGCCGAAGTCGAGCAGCCAGGGCCCCTCGGCGGTCAGCAGGATGTTGCCCGGCTTCACATCGCGGTGGATGAGGCCGGCGGTGTGCACGGCGTCCAGCGCGCGGGCAGCGCCCGCGGTCAACCGCAGGACGCACGCCGGGGGCAGCGGCCCGAAGTCGACGAGGGCCTCGTCGAGCGGCAGTCCCGGCACGTAGAGGGTCGCGAGCCACGGCCGTTCCGCTTCCGCGTCGTGGTCGACGACCCGCACCAGGTGGGGGCCGTGGACCCGTTGTGCGGCTTCGACCTCGCGGGCGAACCGCCGGCGGAACTTCTCGCTCTGCGCGTGCTCGCGGCGGATCAGTTTCAGGGCGACGGGCAGCGTGTTGGCACCGCCGTCGCGGGTGCGGGTGAGGAAGACCGTGCCCATGCCGCCCTCGCCGATCCGTGCCTCGAGCGGGTATCCGGCGATCTCGCGCGGATCGTCGTCCCGCAGTGGTTCAGGCCCTCGACCGCCCACTGCCCACCCCCACCATCCCCGTCGGCGTCCGGCACGGGAGCCTACCGCGCGGCCTTCCTGCCGGTCCTGGCTCCGGTGAACTCCTCGTACGCCGCGACGACCTCCTTCGCCGGGCCGTCCATCCGCAGCGTGCCCGCCTCCAGCCAGAGGGCGCGGTCGCAGCTCTCCGTGATGGTCGAGTTGCTGTGGCTGACGAGAAAGACCGTGCCTGCCTCCTGCCGCAGTTCGTCGATGCGTTCACGGCTGCGGCGGCGGAAGCGTGCGTCGCCGGTGGACAGCGCTTCGTCGATCAGCAGCACGTCGTGGCTCTTGGCGGCGGCGATGGAGAAACGGAGCCGTGCCCCCATGCCGGAGGAGTACGTGCGCATCGGAAGGGAGATGAAGTCGCCCTTCTCGTTGATGCCGGAGAAGTCGACGATGTCGTCGTAGCGGTCGTGGATCTGCGCGCGGGTCATGCCCATCGCGAGGCCGCCGAGGACGACGTTGCGCTCGCCGGTCAGGTCGGACATCAGGGCGGCGTTGACGCCGAGGAGGGACGGCTGGCCCTGTGTGTACACCTTGCCCCCGGCGGTGGGGAGCAGCCCGGCGATGGCCTTGAGCAGGGTGGACTTGCCCGATCCGTTGGAGCCGATGAGGCCGATCGCCTCGCCTCGGTACGCGGCGAAGCTGACACCCTTGACCGCGTGCACTTCCCGCACACCGGGTGCGGCCCTGCGGGAGACGATGCGGCTGAGGGCGGAGGTGGCGCTGCCCCGGCCGGTGCGCGCGCCGTTGACCTTGTAGGTGATGTGGACGCCGTCGACGACGACGGTGGGGGTGGGTTCGTCGGTCCGGTTGTCAGCCACGGCCGTAGCGCTCCTCAGCTTTCCAGAAGTACAGGAATCCGCCGGCGGCGCAGAGCACGGCCCATGCCAGGGCCACGGCCCACACGTGCGGCGGCAGGCGGTCGGCGGTGAACGAGTCGATGAACGCGAAGCGCACGAGGTCGATGTAGACGGCCGCCGGGTTGTACTGCAGGGCGAGGGCCGCCAGGTGCGGCAGGTTCCGGTCGCCGACGACCTTGTCGACCGACCACATCACGCCCGACCCGTACATCCAGGTGCGCAGCAGGAACGGCATCAGCTGCGACACGTCGGGCGTGTGGGCGGCGATCCGGGCCATGGCCATCGAGAGGCCGGTGTTGAAGCCGGCCTGCAGCAGCAGTGCGGGGACGGCGAGCGCCCACGAGGCGGTGGGGAACTGGCCGAAGCCGATGTGGATCACGATCAGCGCGCCGAGCGAGAAGAGCAGTTGCTGCAGCTGCTGCAGCGCGAGTGCGATGGGCAGGGCGGCACGGGGGAAGTGCAGGGCTCGCACCAGACCGAGGTTGCCGGAGACGGCACGCGTGCCGGCCATGATCGAGTTGGCGGTGAAGGTCCAGATGAAGACGCCGGTGACCAGGAACGGCACGAAGTCGGGCACGTGGTCGGCGGTGCCGAGCAGCTCGCCGAAGACGAGGTAGTAGACGGCGGCGTTGAGTAGCGGGGTCATCAGCTGCCAGAGCTGGCCGAGGCGGGCCTGGCTGTACTGGGCCGTGAGTTTGGCGGTTGCGAACGCGGTGATGAAGTGGCGGCGCGCCCAGAGCCCGCGGACGTACGCGGGGAGGGCGGGGCGCGCCCCGCTGACCGTCAGCCCGTGCCGGGCGGCGAGCGCGGCGAGGTCGGTGGGGCCCGCGGGGGCGGTGGAACCCGATGGCCACGCGGGGCCGGTGGAGCCCGCCGGACCCGCGGGTTCGGCGGCGGTCGCTGTGGTCACGGGCACTCGCTTTCCGGGGTGCGGTCACTGCGGTCACTGGCGCTCACTGGAGCCGAGCGACGGAACGGGACCGTATCGTCGCTACGGCGAGAGTAGGGCGCCCTGACGACGGAACGCAACCGTTCCGTCCTCGCGGCGTATGCTCCTGGGCATGACGACGGACCCCAGAAGCCCACGACGCGCCCCCGCCGGAGCGGCCGTGCTCCGAGAGGATGTGACCGACGCCATCCGGGGCGCCGTCTTCGAGGAGCTCGCGGCGGTCGGATTCGCCCGGATGTCGATCGAGGGCATCGCGCGGCGGGCGGGTGTCGGGAAGACGGCGGTCTACCGGCGCTGGAAGTCCAAGCTCTCGCTCGTCCTGGACCTGGTCTCCGCCTTCGCGGCCCAAGGGCTGCCCGCACCGGCCACGGGGTCGCTGTACGGGGATGTGCGAGCGCTCCTGGAAGTGGCCGCGCACGCCCTGCGGCACCCGGTGGCCTCGCAGGTCATCCCCGATCTGCTCGTCGAGGCGGCGCGCAGTCCCGAGATCTCGGACGCGATCAAGGCGGCGCTGCTGGACGGCCAGCGGGGCGTGGCCGCCCTCATGGTCCGCGACGCGGTGGCGCGGGGTGAACTACCCGGATCGACGGATCCGGACCGGGCGTTGGACGTGATCGTCGGGCCGCTGTACTGGCGGCTGGTCGTGGTGCGGGGCGAACTGCCGGAGGGGTACCTGGACGAGCTGGCGCGGGGAGCGGTGGCGGCACTCCAGGCGTGAACGCGGGTGCGGACGCACGTTCCCGCCTGCGCCGTCCCGGTGCCGGGGGGTCACCCGGACGGGGGAAGGGGGGTGACCGAGCTGCGGCGGGCGGGTTGTTCTCCGCAGCAACCCCGCGCTTCTTGAATGGACGTGTCCACCATGCCGCTTCGGCTCAGCGTCGTCGTTCCCGTGTACAACGTGGAGGACTTCCTCGAGGAGTGCCTGAGCTCGCTCTCCGAGCAGAGCCTGCGTGAGCTCGAAGTCGTCATGGTGGACGACGGGTCCACGGACGGGAGCGCGGCGATCGCCCGCCGGTTCGCGGCCGAGGACGAGCGGTTCAGGCTCGTCTCGCAGTCGAACGCCGGGCTCGGTGCCGCCCGTAACGCCGGCACGCGCGAGGCCCGCGGCGAGTTCCTGGCGTTCGTCGACAGTGACGACATCGTGCCGCCCGACGCGTACGGGAAGATGCTCGACGCGCTCGACGCCTCGGGTGCCGACTTCGTCAGCGGGAACGTGAGCCGGTTGCGGGCGAGTGGCAAGATCCAGCAGTCACCCATGTTCCGCGAGCCCATGGCCACCTCCCGCGCGGCCACGCACGTCACACGGCACTGGCCGCTTCTCTACGACCGGATCGCCTGCAACAAGGTGTTCCGCAGGGATTTCTGGGACCGGCACTCCCTCGCCTTCCCCGAGGGCGTGCTGTTCGAGGACATCCCGGTGATCGTTCCGGCTCACTTCCTCGCAGCGTCCGTCGACGTCCTGCACGACACGGTCTACCTGTGGCGTGACCGGGACGGGTCGATCACCACACGGAGGGCCCGCCCGAACGCGGTGCGCGACCGCACCACCTCGGTCACCTCGGCGCGGGACTTCCTGGCGCGCGAGCCCCGGTGGGCCGAGGGCAGGCGGCGTTACGAGAGCAGTGTGCTGAGCAGTGACCTCTGGCTGTTCATGGAGGCGCTCCCGGACGGCGACGCCGAATACCACGAGGCCTTCATCGAGCACGCCGGTGCGTTCGCGGACTCCGCCGACCCGGCCGTCCTCGAGGCGCTTCCGCTGCATTTCCGCGTCAAGTGGCAGCTCGTACGGGAGCGCCGCGTGGCCGAACTCCTCGACCTCCTCGCCTTCGAGAAGAAGCACGGGCGGGACGCGTTCCGTCTCCGGGGGCCCCGAGGGCGACGCGCCGAGTACCCCGTTCTCACCGCCCCGCTGCCGCGTGGTGTCGACCGGCCGGCCCCCGGCGATCTGCCGGTGATGTCCGACATCACGGAGGCGGTGTGGCGGGACGGCATGCTGCACCTCAAGGGCTACGCGTACATCCGCAACCGCCCGGCGGGGAAGCGGCGTCCGCTCACCGTGGGCTGGCTGCGGGCCGGCAGGCGGCGGATGGTGCCGCTGCGGCTGCGTGCCGCCGACGCGCCGGAGGCGACGGCTGCCTCGCGGCAGGGCCTGCACTGCTACGACCGGGCCGGGTTCGAGACCGTCGTCGATCCTGCGCGGCTCGACGGGCCGACCGCCACGTGGAACCTCGAGGTCGGCGTGTTCGGCGGTGGGACGCTGCGCCGCGGGCCGCTGCGGATGCTCGGCAACCGCGCCGCTCCTGTCGTCCACCACGTCCGTGACGATCTGCGCGTCGTGCCGGTACTCAGCGGCGACAAGCTGCGGCTGAGGACGGAGAAGGTCGCCGCGCTGTGCACCGGGCACGCGGGCACGCCCGAGGGGCAGGTACGCATCGAGGGCGTCGTGCTGGGCGGCGGCAGCGCGGCCAAGGCCCTGAGGCTGGAGAACCGGCACACCAAGGAGCAGCTGGAGCTGCCGGTGCGGACCGCGGAAGGCGGCGTGTTCGCCGTGGAGGTCGCCGTGGACCGCCTCGGCGGCGCCCCTTGGACGGTCCGCCTCCTGCGCGCCGACGGCAGCCGGGTGCCCCTCGCGATGCGCGACACGACGCCCACCGGCCGCTACCCGTTCGGTGACCGTGACATCGCCGTCGGCGCCGACGCGTCCGGCAACCTCGTCCTGTCCGATCAGCGTGTCCAGCCTCTTGTCGACACGTTCGCCTGGGCCATCTCCGGCGAGCTGGTCATCGAAGGACGGTTCAACGAATCCGCTTTCCGCTCCGCCGAGTTGGTGCTTCAGCACAGCAGCACCCACGAAGAAGCCGTCATCGGGCACGAGCGCCAGGGCGACGGCCGCTTCCGCGCCGTCATCACGCCCGGGGCGGTCGACGGCCTCGGAGGAGAGCTGCCGCTCGCCGAGGGACGCTGGTATCCGTTCTTCCGTGAGCGCGGTGAGAGCGACCAGGACCGGTACGCCCCGATGCGGCTGGCGTTCGCCGCGCACTCGACCGTGCCGGCCGTGCAGCGCGTCCGCGGCAGGGACTTCACCCTCACCCGCCGCTACCACGATCAACTCGTCCTGGAATCCGGCCCGGTGCTGCCGGTCCGTGAACGAGGCGGCTTCAACGAGCGCCGGATGCAGGAGAGGTCGGCCGTCCTGCGGGTCGGGCCGCGCCGCGACACCGTGCTCTTCAGCAGCTTCGACGGCCGGCAGTTCTCCGACTCGCCCCGCGCCGTCCACGAGGAACTGCTGCGTCGCGACACCCCGTTCGAGCCGCTGTGGGTCGTACGCGACCAGCAGGCACGGCCGCCCGCCGGGGTACGCGCCGTCGCGTACGGCGGCGCGGAATGGTACGAGGCGCTGGCGACCAGCCGGGCGGTGGTGACCAACACCCAGTTGCCCGACTGGTTCGAGCGGGGCGCGGACCAGTTCGTGGTGCAGACCTGGCACGGCACGCCCCTGAAGCGCATCGGCCGGGACCTGCTCGGCACGTCCCAGGCCAACCGCGCCTACATCGAGTCGCTGCCGGACCGCGCCGCGCAGTGGAGTCTGCTGGTGTCGCCCAACCGCTTCTCCACGCCGATCCTGCGGCGCGCCTTCGGCTACGACGGTGAGGTGATCGAGTCCGGCTATCCGCGCAACGCCCTGCTGCACGCGCAGGACCGGGCGAAGGTCGCCGCCTCCGTGCGAGAACGCCTCGGCATTCCGGAGGGGAAGCAGGTCGTCCTGTACGCGCCGACCTGGCGCGAGGACCGCCCCAAGGGCGGTGGACGCTATGCGCTGGACCTGCGGCTCGACCTCGCGGCCGCTCGCGCCGAACTCGGCGAGAGCCATGTCCTGCTGGTCCGCAGGCACTACCTCGTCAGCGACCGGCTGCCGGACACGGGCGGCTTCGCGCTCGACGTCTCGCGCTACCCGGACGTGGCCGAGCTCATGCTGGTCAGCGATGCGCTCGTCACCGACTACTCCTCGCTGATGTTCGACTTCGCGCAGACCGGCCGTCCGATGCTGTTCCACACCTACGACCTGGAGCACTACCGGGACTCCCTGCGCGGCTTCTACTTCGACTTCGAGACCAAGGCACCCGGACCGCTGATCCCGGGCGGCGCGGAACTGGTCGAGGCACTGCGCACCCCGGCGGCCGCCACGGCGCGGCACGCGGAGGCGTACGAGGCGTTCCGCCAGGTGTTCTGCGATCTCGATGACGAGCACGCGGCGGCGTCGGTGGCCGACCGGATGCTCGAGGCGATCGGCTGACGCCGCCGTACGGGTGATTCCCGTGCCGGGCAAGTGCCGAAGATCGCAGCGCAGTGAACTCCGCGGCATTTAAGTGTGCTTATCGGTGCGGCATGTTGACGTTTCGGATTGCTACGTTCGGCGGCCATGGACCAGCGAACGCAAACGAAAACGGCAAGGCCCGAAGTGCGCCGAGCAAGGGCCGTCGTCATCGGCGTCTCCACACTCGCCTTCGCCGCCAAAATGGTCCTCGCCGCACTGATGCGCGGACCGGCCGACGTCCGCTTCTTCGACGCCTTCGCCGCCGCGATCGCCCAGGTCGGTCCGGTCCGCATCTATGAACACCCGATGCCGCGGCTGCCTGTCTACAACCATCCGCCGCTCGCGAGCTGGATGCTTCTCGGCTTCGACGAACTGGAGAAAATCGGCATCGCTTTCGGCACGCTGATCCGCACGCCCGCGTGCGTCGCCGATTTCGTGTCCGCCGTTCTCGTGTTCGAGATTCTTCGCCGCCGCCGCTCCCTCGGCACCGCGATGGCGTGCGGAATCGGATGTGCCCTCAGCCCTGTCCTTTTCGCCACGTCCGGATATCACGGCAACACCGACTCGGTGGCCATCATGTTCATGGTCCTGGCGGCGTATCTGCTCGCCGACCGGCGAGCGCCTCTCGCCGCCGGTGTCGCGGCCGCGCTCGCCGTCAGTGTCAAACTCATTCCGGTCGTCGCCGTTCCCGCTCTCGTCGTGGCCGCCTTGCGCACCGGCCGTCCGGCGGCCACCCGGCTCTGCGCGGGGTTCACGGCCGTGGCGCTGCTGCTGTGGGGGCCGGTGCTCGCCACCGTGCCCGTACCGCTGCGGGAGAAGGTCCTCGAATACGAGGGCGGGCGGGCGCGGCTGTGGGGGTTCGTGCGGTTCGCCGACTGGGCGGGCGCGTCCGACTCGTTCATCCTCGCCCTGCACAGCGACTTCCACTTCGTCATCGTGCTGCTGTGCATGGCCGCCGGTGCCTGGCTCGCCTGGGTGCGGCCCACCGCCCCGGCCTACGCGGTCGCCCTGTCGCTGACCCTGCTGCTCCTGCTCAGCACCGGATCGGCCGTCCAGTACCTGGCCTGGCCCGTCGTCGGCCTGTGCCTCTTCGGACTGTGGGAAGGCCTCGGCTACGGCGTGGTCGTCGGCATCGTCACCGTCTGCGTGTACTCCGGCGCCAGCGCCGTCCGCTGGAACGACTGGGCGCTGCACCTCGCGGAGGCCGGCTGGCTGCTGCTCGCCGCCGGGATCGTGTCCGGCCTGCGCAGGGTGCTCGGCGAACCGCCCGCCCGGGCACCGGACGAGCCGGTGCCCGTCGTGGGCCCTCGTACCGAGAGGCCCTCCGCTTCCGCCTCATCCGTCAACTGACCGCACCGAAGACCCGCACCGACGAAAGAGTAGAGAAGCCCTCGTGAAGGAAAGCCCCAGCCCGCGGATCGGCATCCTTGTCGTGGCCTACAACGCCGAGTCGACGCTGGAGAAGACGCTCGACCGCATCCCCAAGGACTTCCGGTCCCGCATCGCCGAGATCCTCATCCTCGACGACGCGAGCAGCGACGAGACGTTCACCGCGGGCTGCCGCTGGTCGCAGCTGGAGGGCATGCCGCCGACCGTCGTCATGCGGCACACCAAGAACCTCGGCTACGGCGGCAACCAGAAGGCGGGTTACGCCCTGGCCGCCGAACGCGGACTCGACATCGTGGTGCTGCTGCACGGCGACGGCCAGTACGCCCCCGAACTGCTCCCCGACATGGTCGCCCCCATCGAACGCGGCGAGTGCGAGGCGGTGTTCGGCTCCCGCATGATGCGCTCGGGCAGCGCCCTCAAGGGCGGCATGCCGTTCTACAAGTGGCTCGGCAACCGCATCCTCACCCGCTTCGAGAACGGCCTCCTCGGTTCCGAACTCACCGAGTTCCACTCCGGCTACCGCGCCTACAGCGTCGCGGCGCTGCGCAGGCTGCCGATCGACCGGAACACCGACGCGTTCGACTTCGACACCCAGATCATCGTCCAGCTGCTCGACGCCGGGATGCGGATCAAGGAGATCCCCGTCCCCACCTACTACGGCGACGAGATCTGCTACGTCAACGGCATGCGCTATGCCAAGGACGTCGTCAAGGACGTCCTCGAATACCGCCTCGCCCTCAAGGGATTCGGCACCTGCCCCTGGATCCCCAAGCCCGTCGAGTACGCCTTCAAGGAGGGCGACGGCTCGTCGCACTCCGCCATCCTCCGCATCATGCGCTCGATGCCGCCCGGCCGCGTCCTCGACGTCGGCTGCTCCGGCGGCCTGTTCGCCGAACGCCTGGAGGACCTCGGGCACACCGTGACCGGTCTGGACTTCGTCGAGGTCCCCGGCGTCAGGGAGCGCTGCTCCGAATTCGTGCTGGCGAACCTGGAGGAGGGCCTGCCGCCGGACATCGGCGCCGACTACGACTACGTCGTCGCCGGCGACGTCATCGAGCACCTGTCCCGGCCGGAGCACGTACTGCGGGAGCTGCGCGACGTGCTGTGCCCCGGCGGCCGGATGCTGCTGTCCGTGCCGAACTTCAGCCACTGGTACGCGCGGCTCCGTGTCGCCGTCGGCGCCTTCGGCTACGACCGGCGCGGCATCCTCGACGAGACACATCTGCGCTTCTTCACCCGCAGCAGCCTGCGCCGCACCGTGCGGGCCGCCGGCTTCGACCAGCTGCAGGTCACCTCGACCGGCGCGCCCTTCTGGTCCGTGCTCGGCGGCGGCGTCGCCGCCAGAGCTCTGGGCGGAGTCTCCCGGCTCCTGACCCGCGTGCGGCCGACACTCTTCGGCTACCAGTACGTCGCCGTGCTCACCCCGCACGCGGCGCAGACGATCGTCGCCGGGGAGCACATCGATGTCCAAGACATTCTCAACCGCCAGTATGTCCCGGCCGAGCAGGCCGGCCGAGTGGGCGTCGGAGCCTGACTCCCTGTTCCGACCGCCGCCCAGGAGGAAGACTTTGACCCTGCCCAGCCTGCTGCTGCTGCTCTTCGCGGTCTTCTCGTCGGCAGCCGGGCAGATCATGCTGAAACACGGCATGCGGTCGGCCGCCGCCGTGGCCGAGCACAGCGGCGGGTCGCTGGTGATGCGAGCCGCGACGACCCCGTGGGTCGTCGTCGGCCTCGTCGTCTTCGGCGTCTCCGCGGTCGCCTGGATGTCGACCCTGGCCCAGGTGCCGCTGAACGTCGCCTACCCGTTCAACGCCCTGGGCTATCTGCTGATCGTGCTGGCCAGCTCCACCGTGCTGCACGAACGGACCTCGATGTGGACCTGGGCCGGCTCGCTGATGGTCGTGGCGGGCCTGGTCACGGTGATGGCCGGCCAGCAGCGCTGAGCGTGCCCTCCGGTGCGGTGTCGTGCGCCTGGCGCGGCACCGCCGGCCGGTGGCGCTGCGCGGGCGGCGTCACCGGCAGCAGTTCCTCGCCCAGCAGCACATGGCGCACGACCCGCTCCGCGGCCCGGCCGTCGTCGAACGCGCAGAAGCGCGACCGGAAGGCCGCGCGCAGCTCGCGGTTGGCCTCGTTGTCCCAGGTGCCGTCGGTGAAGACCCGGATCAGCTCGTCCGTCGTACGGGTCACGGCGCCCGGTGTGTCGCCGGCCGCCCCGGAGAGCAGGTCGAAGCAGACGCCGCGCACCGCGCGGTAGGTCTCCCAGTCGGGGGCATGCACGACAACGGGCCGGTCGAGGTTGGCGTAGTCGAACATCGCGGACGAGTAGTCGGTGACGAGGGCGTCCGCCGCCAGGTACAGCTCCTCGGCGCTCGGATGGCCGGAGACGTCGATGATGCCGGGATGCATGGCGAGCCCGCTGTCGTCGTGGAAGTAGTGGGCGCGGACCAGGAGCACGGTGTCCTTGCCCAGGGCTTCGGCGACGCGCTCCAGATCGAGCCGGCAGGTGAAGGTCCGCTCGTAGTCGCGGAAGGTCGGCGCGTAGAGAATGGCCCGCTGCCCGGGCCGGATGGAGAGCTCCTCGCGGACGGCGCGGATCCGCTCGGGGTCCGCGCCGACGAGGACGTCATTGCGGGGATACCCCGTCTCCAGGTGCCGCACGGCGCTGGGGTAGGCGCTCGCCCAGCACTCCGTCGAGTGCGGGTTGGAGGACAGACTCAGGTCCCAGCGGTCCACCCGCCGCAGCAGATCCTTGAAGTTCATCCCCTGCGCGGCTGCCGGATACCAGTGCTGGCCCACCCCCATGACCTTCAGCGGTGTGCCGTGGTGGGTCATCACATGGGTCTGGCCCCGGCGCTTGACCACCTGGTTGGGGAAGTTGACGTTGCTGAAGAAGTACGTGGCACGGGCCATCACCGCCCAGTAGCGGCGCGTGCCCGGTACGACATGGTCGATGCCGGGCGGCAGCTCGGCGGCCGCCTTCTGCGACACCACCCACACACCGCGCACATGAGGTGCCAGCTCGGCCGCCTTGCGCTGGATGGCCGCCGGGTTGCAGCTCACGCCGCGGTTCCAGTAGGCGCTGTAGACGGCGAGCCTGCGGTCGAGCGGCAGCAGCCGCTGGAGCCGGTAGTGCAACGGGGAGAGCCTGCGCGCGAGCCGCTTGCGCAGCGCCTGCGGGACGGCCAGCAGCCCCCGGCGGGTCGCGAGCGCCCCGTCGAGGGCGTGAAGCCGCGCGGTCCGGCCGCCGGCGAGCAGCCGCAGCCGCAGGGCCGCGAGGCCTCCGGGAGCTCGGTACTCGCGCGGCCGGTGGTCCCGGTGGAACGCGGCGACCGCGCGGACATACGCACGGCGGCGGCGGGTGACGGTCGCGTACGTCTCCAGCAGTTCCTTGGACACAAGGTCGAACAGCGGCGCGTGCACGGCGTCGAAGCGGGGCTCCCCCCGCAACGTGCCGAAGAGTTCGCCGAACTGCTCGACCACGTCGACGGGGCGCACCGTGTCCTCGGGCTCGGCGAGCTCCGGCACGTACCTCTGCTGCCGGTGCTCGACACAGGGCACGGGCAGCGCCGCGACGGTGCCCGCCGTCGCGAGCGTACCGAGCGCGTACGTGTGGTCGCCGTACTGCCCGGGTGCGAACGACAGCTGCCCGGCCTCGTGGAACTCGCGGCGCACCGCGCGGTTCCAGCTCACCGCGGCCACACCGAGCAACTCCGGGCGGTCGGCGAGCGTGCAGACCTCCGTGCCGCCCATCTCCCTCAGCAGCTGGAGGGACCGGCTGGGCTGGGGCGTGCCGCGGAACGGCGTACGGACGTGGCCGAACAGCAGCAGGTCCGGGTCCTGCGCGGCACCGAGCCGGTCGGCGATGCGCTGCAGCGCCCCGGGCAGCAGGATGTGTGTGGCCTCCAGGAACAGGAGGTAGTCGCCCTTCGCCCGCTCGGCCCCCGCGGTGCGCCGGCCGTCGGAGCCCGCCGGCTCCGCCAGGTGGACAGCGCACACCCGCGGGTCACCTGCCGCGATCTCGTCGAGCAACTGCCCGGAGCCGTCCGGCGATCCGTCGGCCACCCCGATGATCTCGAAGTCGGCGAAGGACTGGGAGAGCACCGAGTTCAGGCACTCGCGCAGGCTTCCGCGCACACGACGGACGGGGACGACGACGCTCAGACGGGGCATGGACACTCTTTCTCGCGTTCTGTCTGCTCTGGTTCAGGGCTGGGGCGTGGGGACGAGGCCACCGGGGCTGTGCTGCGGCGGCAGCTGCGTTTCCGGCCCGTGCGTCTTGGTCAGTGGCACGGGGACGGCGACGGGCGGCATCCCGGGCGTGGCTGTGGGCACGGCCTCGGGCAGGACGTCCGTGGCGAGCGCGGGGACCGGCACTCGCGCCGGCGTGCGCTGTTCCTGCGGGACGACGACCGGCAGCCCCGCGGACTCGCCGAGGAACACCCGGCGCACGACGCGCTCGGCGGCGTTCCCGTCGTCGTACGGGCAGAAGCGCTCGCGGAACGCGGCCCGCAGCTGGGCCGAGCGTGAGCCGCGCCAGTGGCCGGTCGCGAAGATGTCGATCAGCTCGTCCTCGGTACGGGCGACCGCCCCCGGCGGACACTCCCGTACGTCGAAGTAGGTTCCGCGCGCCGCCTGGTAGGCGTCCCAGTCGCCGGTGTGCAGGACGATCGGCCGGTCGAGGCCCGCGTAGTCGAACATCAGGGACGAGTAGTCCGTGATGAGCCCGTCGGAGGCCAGACACAGGGATTCGACCGACGGGTGGCCGGAGACGTCGATGACGCGGTGGGCGGCGGGGTCGGCGAGCGGCGCGTCGCCGAAGTAGTGGGCGCGGGTGAGGAGCACGAACCGGGGGCCGAGAGCGGCGGCGAGCCTTTCGACATCGAGGGGCGGGCTCTGGCTGCGGCGGTAGTCGCGGTGGGTGGGCGCGTAGAGAATGGCGGTGCGGCCCTCCGGGATGCCGAGCGAGGCGCGCAGCCGGGCGACGTCCTCGGCACCGGTGAGCTGGTAGACGTCGTTGCGCGGGTACCCGTACTCGAGCACGGTGCAGGCCGACGGGTACGCCCTCTCCCACACCAGGGTGGAGTGGCGGTTGGCGGAGAGCGAGTAGTCCCACTTGTCGACGTTCGCGAGCAGCTGCTCGAAGTCCATGGAACGGGCGGCGGCCGGGCGCTCCTGAAGGTCGATGCCCATCGTCTTCAGTGGTGTGCCGTGGTGGGTCTGGAGCATGATCTGGCTGCGCCGCTTGACCAGGCGGCGGTCGAAGTTGACGTTGTTGACCAGGTACTTGGCGCGGGCGAGCGCCGACCAGTACGCGAACGTCCCCGGCCGGAGCCGCCGCGTCCCCGCGGGGACGGTGTGATGGTGGGCCTCCTGAGCGATCCAGGCCGTGCGGATGTGCGGTGCGAGCTCGCGCACCTTCTCCTCGATCGCGGCCGGATTGCAGGAGTAGCCGCGGTTCCAGTACGCGGCGAAGACCGCCAGGTCCGAGCGGACCGGGAGCCGCAGCTGGATGCGGTAGTGCACCCGCAGGGCGGCGGCGAGCAGCACACGGCGGGCGCGCCCGGCGATGCGGCCGGTGCGCGAGCGCAACAAGTCGGCCGCCCACAGCGCACGGTAGACGCGGTGGCCGCCGCTGCGGATCAGCGCATGGCGCAGCCGGCCGCGCAGGGCGGGCGGTGCGCCCGGGGCGCGGTGCCGTCGGCAGTGCGCGCGGGCTCTGCGGAAGAACTCGGCCCGGCTGCCGCGCGGTAGCCGGCCGCGGGCGGTGACCAGCGTCGAGAAGTGGTCGATCATGCGGCGGTAGAGGACCGGCTTCCAGTGCGCGAGCGCCGGCCGTGCGTCGAGGAACGCGAACACGCGGTCGTACTGGTCGAAGATGTCGAAGTGCTTGCGGCTGGTCGTGGCGAGGATGTTGCCGCCCTGGCGGCGCTGGCGGTAGTGCACGCAGACCCGGTCCAGCGTGGTGACGGTGGACGCGGCGAGCAGCGCTGGATACGTCCAGGGGGTGTCCTCGTAGTAGCCGGGCGGGAAGGCGAAGCCCTCGCGCTCGACGAATTCCCGCTTGTACGCCTTGTTCCAGACCACCATGAGCAGTTTGAGCAGGCCCGGGCGGTCCTCGAGACGGAAGACGGCCGGTCCCTGATCGGCCAGCAGCGAGGCGAACTTGTTCCGGGCGACTTCGCCCGTCCAGTACGTGCGGGCGTAGTCGTAGATCAGGACGTCGGGATCCTCGGTCTCCTCGAGCCGGTCGGCGATGGCCTCGAGGGCACCGGGGACGAGGCTGTCGTCGCTGTCGAGAAAGAGGAGGTACTCGCCGGCGGCACGGGCGAGGCCCGCGTTGCGCGCCTGCCCGAGGCCGACGTTCGCGGGGAGGTGGACGGCCCGCACGCGCGGGTCGCGCGCCGCGAACTCGTCGATGATCGCACCACAGGCGTCGGGCGAGCAGTCGTCGACCGCGATCAGCTCGAAGTCCGAGAAGGTCTGTGTCAGCACCGAATCAAGGCATTCATGCAGGTAGGCCTGAACCTTGAACGCGGGCACGATGACGCTGAACCGGGGCACGTCACATCCATGGGTCGGCGCGGGCAGATGGCCCGAAAACGGCCAATGGGGTGACTTGGTTACGCCGCACGTGGCATACGGGGGACGAACACGTAATGGCGGCCCGGTTACGGGGTAACCGGGCCGCCGTCGTTCGCACGCTTTTGTGTCAGCCGGTCACTTGACGGCACCCGCCATCACACCGGAGACGAACTGCCGCTGGAAGGCGAAGAACACCGCCAGCGGAATGATCATCGACACGAACGCGCCGGGCGCGAGTACGTCGATGTTGTTGCCGAACTGCCGTACCTGGCGCTGGAGCGCGACGGTGATCGGTGCGCTGTCGGAGTCCGCGAAGATCAGCGCGACCAGCATGTCGTTCCACACCCACAGGAACTGGAAGATGCCCAGCGAGGCGATCGCCGGGCCGCCCAGCGGCATGACGACCCGGGTGAACAGCCGGATCTCTCCGGCGCCGTCGAGCCGGGCCGCCTCCAGCAGCTCACGCGGAATCTCCGCGAAGAAGTTCCTCAGCAGGAAGATCGCGAACGGCAGTCCGAACGCGACATGGAACAGGACCACGCCGATCGTCGTCTCGAAGATCCCGATCACACCGAAGAGTTCGGACACGGGAACGAGGGCGACCTGTACCGGGACCACCAGCAGCCCCACCACGACCATGAACCACCAGTCGCGGCCGGGGAACTCCATCCAGGCGAAGGCGTACCCGGCGAGCGCGCCGATGACCACGACGAGCACCGTGGCCGGGACGGTGATCATCACCGTGGAGAGGAGCGAGTCGGTGATCGCCTCGTTCTCCAACAGCCGGGAGTAGTTCCGGGTGGTGAGCTCGGCAGGGGCACTGAACACCTTCCACCAGCCGCTCTCCGCGATGTCGCCGCTGTCACGGAGGGAGGAGAGCAGCAGACCGATGGTGGGCATCAGCCAGAACAGGGCGGCCAGGACGAGGAAGACCCGCAGCACGCCGCCGCCCGTGCGGGCTGCGATCCGGGTGGCGAGGGAGTGCTTCGCCCCGCCCGGGGCGACGGCCTTCGCCGTGGTGTCGGTCGCGCTCATCGCCGGGTCTCCCTTCGCATCCTCCGAATGTTGAGGAACATCACCGGCAGCACCAGCAGAAGCAGCAGCACCGCGATCGCGCTGCCCAGGCCCAGGTCCGCGTCGGTGCCGAACGAGGAGCGGTAGAGCTGGAGCGCCAGGACGTTCGCGTCGTCCTGTGAGGAGCCCGGCGCGATGATGAAGACCAGGTCGAAGATCTTCAGCACGTTGATCATCAGCGTGACCAGGACGACCGCGAGCACGGGCGCCAGCAGCGGCACCGTGATCCTGCGGAACACCTGCCACTCGTTCGCGCCGTCGACGCGGGCCGCCTCCATGAGTTCGCGCGGCACACTCGCCAGACCTGCCGCGATCAGCACCATCGCGAAGCCCGCCCACATCCACACGTAACTGCCGATGATCGCGGGGGTGACCAGGTTCGGTCCCAGCCAGTTGACGCCGTTGTACGGCTCGCGGAAGTTCTCGGCAGGCAGCCGTAGCAGTGCGCCGTCCGCGGAGGCCGGGAGCGTGAACGTGCCGTCGGCTCCGGCGCGGGCGTCCGCCAGCACCTTGCCGTCCTTGACCGCCTCCACCTTGATGCCCTTGAGCCCGAGCTCCTTCGGGTCGACGACGTTCGGCTTGCCGCCGCCGCCCCGGGTGAAGTCCAGCCACGCCGTGCCGTGGATCTTCCCGTCGCCCGTCTCGGCCGCCTTCGCGGGCTCGGCGTCCGTCGGCATCTTCGCGGGTGCGACACCGACCAGGGGTATCTGTACCGGAGTCCCGGCGGACACCGGCTCCTTGGTGATGAACGCACCGCCCCCGGCGGGTTTCAGCGGATGCACCGGCAGAGGACGGGCCCGCGGGAAACCGGCCGACTCGGAGAACGTGTCGTGCACGCCCACCCATACGGCGTTGGCCACGCCGCGTTCCGGGTCCTGCTCGTACACGAGCCGGAAGATGATGCCCGCGGCGAGCATCGAGATCGCCATCGGCATGAAGACGATCAGCTTGAACGCGGTGCCCCAGCGCACCCGTTCGGTGAGCACGGCGAAGATGAGGCCGAGGGCCGTGGAGACCGTCGGCGCGACGACGACCCAGATCGCGTTGTTCTTGACCGCGGTCAGGATGGTGTCGTCGGTGAAGATCTCCACGTAGTTGCCGAGCCCGGCGAAGCCGCTGCCCGACTGGTCGAAGAAGGAGCGGTAGAGGGAGTACCCGATCGGGTAGACCACGAGCGCGCCCAGCAGCACCAGCGCGGGCAGCAGAAAGCCTGCCGCCACCACCTTACGTGTGCCTGTCACGCTCTTGCGCTTGTCGGCGGGGGGCGTCGGGCGAGCCGGGCCCCCCGCGGTCACGGCCGGCACGACGTCAGCTCTTGTAGGCCTTGGCCGCTTCCGACTCCAGCTTCTGCTGAGTGCCGGCGACGTCCTTCGGGTTCTTCAGGAAGTCCTGGAGGATCTTCCACTCGCCCTTGCCGGGCGTTCCGCCGAACGACTGCGGCATCTGGTCCGACATGTCGAAGCGGAAGTCGTCGCCCGAAGCGATCAGCGCCTTCGCGATCTCACGCTGCACGTCGTTCGGGTACGCGGCCACGTCCAGGGACTTGTTGGGCGAGATGAACCCGCCGGCCGCCGCCTGGATGGCCGCCGCGTCGGGCGAGGCCAGGAAGGTCAGCAGCGCCTGCGCGCCCTTGCTGTCCTTCAGCGCCACCGCGGCGTCCCCACCGGTCACCACCGGCGGCTTCGCGCCGACGGCCGGGAACGGGAAGACCTTCGCGTCCGTACCGATCCTGGCGTCGGTCTGGGCGATGTTGACGGTCACGAAGTCGCCCTCGAAGACCATCGCCGCCTTGGGGGCGTCGCCGCCGCTGAACGTCTGGGTGACGGACGCGGGGAACTCCGTCTGGAGGGCGCCGTCCGTACCGCCCGCGATCAGGCTCGGCTTGCCGAACAGCTCGCCCAGCGTGGTCAGCGCGTCCTTCACCGACGGGTCGGTCCACTTGATCTCGTGCTTGGCCAACTGGTCGTACTTCTCCGGCCCCGCCTGGGAGAGGTAGACGTTCTCGAACCAGTCGGTGAGGACCCAGCCGTCGGCGCCGGCGATCGAGACCGGCGTGACGCCCGACGCCGAGACCGTCTCCGCCGTCGTCAGGAATTCCTTCCAGGTCTTCGGCGCCGTCGCCCCCGCGTTCTCGAAAACGGTGTTGTTGTACCAGATCAGGGACTTGTTGGCGGCCTTGTAGTAGACGCCGTACTGCGTGCCGTCGACGGCGCCGAGATCCTGCCAGGCCTTCGCGTAGTTCTTCGCGAGCTGCGCCTTGGCCTCCGGCCCGACGGGCTTCGCCCACTTGCGCGCCACGGCCTGCTGGATCGCGCCGACCTGGGGCAGCATCGCCACGTCCGGCGGACTGCCGCCCGCGATCTTCGTACCGAGGAAGTTGACGATCGGGTCCTGCGCCGGGACGAAGGTGACCGTCGCGCCCGTGCGCTTCTCGAACTCGTCGAGGACCTTGGTGAAGTTCTCCTGCTCCGGGCCGCTCCAGACGGCGGCGACCTCGATCTTCTCGCCGTCCAGCTTCGGCAGCTGGACCGACGCGGGCTTCTCGGTGCCCTTCGTCGGGCCGCCGTCACCCGGCTCGTCGCCTTCCTTGTCGCCGCCACATCCGGCAAGTGCGAGCGCGCCGATCGCCGCGAACACCACTGCGGCCCTGCCCGTACGAAGAGTTCTGTGCATCACTGCCCCGTCTCTGCCGTGCGCTGCTGTCCCGTGATCTGTTGCGAGTCAGTCCTGTTACCGGGCCGTCGCCGGTCCGTCCGACAGGTCTACGCCCGCGGTTCGGGTGTCGCAATACCGCCCCCGGCGACAATCACCCTTTCGTGATGCCCTTGTGACGTGATGTCAGGTCAAACGGCAGGGGCCACCGGAAGCAGCCCCTGGGCGTGCGGAGGCGACCCGGGGCGGTCCGCCGATCAGGAATGCGCCGGGGTCAGCGGCGCGACCGGCGCCGCGTCCACCGATCGTGCGGCCCGCTCCAGCGCACTCGCCAGCAACGCCAGGTCCGTCGGTCCGTTGCCCAGTTCGCGCACGGGGCGGCGCGTGGGTGGATCGCCCATCCGCTCCCACTCGAGCGGAACCACAGTGGGTCGCAAGGTCGCCGTACGCGGAATGCGCCCGGTCACCCGCCCGCTCTGGAACGGCGTCACCCGCCCGTCGGGATGCCCCAGTCTGCCCCGGCCGGGCGCCGGATCGTCCGGCCCGGGCGCCACCGGCGGCGCCTCCAGCACGACCCGCAACCGCGCCTCCTCGGCCAGCAGCGTGTCCGAGGTGCGGTCCGGGCGCGACGACGTCGCCACCAGATGCACTCCGAGGCGACCCCCGTCCCTGGCGACCGCCTCCAGGGCCCGTACGACGGAACCGGCCGCCGGCCGGCCGGGGCTGCCCAGAGCCGGGGCCACCAGCGCGTCGAAGTCGTCGACGAGGACCACCAGACGCGGCAGCGGGTCCGGCTCCTGGCTCCTCGTGCGCCCGCCGGGCCGGAGCCTGAGTGTCCCGGAGGAGGGCGAGTCCAGATCGCCGCGCTGCTCGGCGGGGCTCGGCCCGCGCTGTCCGACCATGCGGTCCGCCACCTCGCGTCGCGTACGCCACCCGGCGAAGTCACCGCCGTCGAGCAGCTCCGCGCGCCGCTTCAGCTCGGCGCCCAGTGCCTGCGCGAACGCCCGCATCCGCACCGGGTCGCTCGCCACCAGGTGCTCCGTCACATGCGGCAGCTCGGTGCAGACCGCCAGCCCCTCGCCGCGCCCGCCGCCCGCCCCGTCGACCAGCAACAGGCCGAGCCGGTCCGGCCGTCCCGCCGCCGCGAGCGACGCGGCGACGGAGCGGAGCAGTTCTGTACGGCCGCTGCCCGCCGGGCCCTCGATCAGCAGATGCGGACCCTCCTCGGCCAGATCGACGGCCAGCGGACCCCGGGGACCCGCGCCGAGGACCACGGCGCCGTCGCAGGCCGACGCCCAGCGCGCCATCAGCGACGCCGGGGTGGCGCGGGCCAGTTCCAGCTCGTCCAGCAGCCGGGCGGACTGCGGCAGCACCGCGGCCCTGCCCGGATGCACACCGGCGCCCTCGGCGCGCAGCGGGGCCAGCGCCCGGCCGAACCGCTCCGCCCAGGCCGCGGACACCGCGTCCACCACGCCCACGGTGCCGTGTCCGGCCGGCCGGCCGCCCGCCACCCGCATCAGCCGCAGCGCCGTGGCCACGTCCCCGCTCAGCAGGGCGACCGCCCCGCATTCCCGGAACGGCAGGGAGGCGGCGCAGGCCGACTCGTACGTCGCGGCGACGGGGGACGACGGGGAGGCCGCAGGGGTCTCCGCCAGACAGATCAGGTGGATGCCCGCGGCCCAGCCGACCTCGGCGAGCCGGGCCGTCGTCTCGCGCAGCGCCGCGGAGCCGGGGTCCCCGTCGACGACGACCACGGTGCGCGGCCCGGCGTGGCGGGAGGCGGCGTCCGTGACGGCTCGCCGCTCGGCGCTCGGCCATCCGGTGCCGAGCGGGCCCTCGTCCAGCCGGCGGGTCAGCTCCGCGGTGCGGGCGACCGCCTGGTCGCGGTCGTAGGCGAGAAGCAGCCGACAGTCCTGGCCGTGCGCCGGGCGGAGATGCGGCAGCCAGCCCAGCCAGGACCACTCGCTCCTGCGCTCCTCGAGGGTGCGGGCGCGGTCCGTGCTGATGAGCACGATCTCCAGGTCGCCCGGGGAGTGCAGCGCGGCGAGCTGGGCGACGGCGGATCTGGCCAGGCCCGCGAGCCGCGCGCGGGGCCCGGCGAGCCCGAGGGAGCCCGCCTCGCGCAGGGCGACGGTCACGGGCACGGACGGCAGCTCGGCGCGGTCGGCCGTGCCGAGCCTGAGGACGAGGGACTCGGGGTGCTCGGCATCCCGTTCCCACAGCCGGGGACCGGGGCCGAGCGCGGTGAGCAGGACGGCCGCCGGATCGGGCCAGCTCTCCACGGCGGGCGCTGACGTGGTGAGCGCCGGACCGGCCGCAGCGCTCTCCTCGGACGCCGCCCCGCCCCGCCCGCCGGCGAACCGTCGAGCCCAGGCGCCTATGCCGCGCTTTCGCTGGGTGCGCTGCGGGTGAGGCACGCCCGGCTCGTCAGGGGCGCGGTCGTGCGACTCGCCGCCCTGCTCCTCGGAGCCGGCTGCGCCCGGCGCGTACTGCGCGGGAACCCGCGGGGCGGCTTCACCGAGCGGGCTCTGCATGTGGTGCGTCGGCGCCGAACCGGTATGCCCGTACGGCGGGGACATGGCGTGGTGGGTGGTTGCCCCGTCGGCCGGGCCGGTGGCGCCGTCGGCGCGGAGCGTGGCGCCGGTGGCGCCGTCGGCGGGTGCCTCACGCCGCGTCGATGCCGGGGCGTCAGGGGAGTCCGTGGCGGCCCATGAGGGCACCGGTCGGCCGCCGCCGTGGTGCGGCGAGCCGGCGGGAGCGCCCGGGCCGTCGGCATCGAAGGCCCGCCCGTGATCCTCCGGGCTGCCTCCCGGCGTCCGTGCCGGGCCGCCGGACGAGGCGGCCGGGCCGTGGGCCGCGCGCCCCGGGACGCGGAGGTGGCCCTCGCCGTCCGGCGTGGTGGGGAGGGCCGGCGGAGGGGCTCCGGCGGACAGGCGGAGGGTGGACTCGCCCAGGCGCAGCAGCGCTCCGGCCGGGAGGCGGACGGGGCGGCCTTCCACAGGGGTGCCGTCGACCGTGGTGCCGTTCGTGGAGCCGAGGTCGGTCACCGTGACGCGGCCGTCGTCTCCCACCGTGACCGCACAGTGGAGCCGGGAGACGTCGGGGTCGTCGAGCGGCACGTCGGCGTCGGCGGACCGGCCGATGCCGACCCGGCCGCCGTGCAGCAGATGGACGCCCCCCGCGTCGGGCCCGGCGACCACATGGAGCTGTGCGAAGACGTCCGTCCCGTGCGCCTCGTCCTCGACCGGTGTCTGCAGGGCCAGCACCGCTCCGTCCACCAGGGGCGGCTCGCCCAGGGTGCGGCGCTGCGCATCGAGGCGCTCCTGGCCCGCGTACAGCACGACGGTGCCGGAGACGTCGGGGCCGGAGACGGCCGCGGCGAGGCCGGAGGCCACCGCGGCGAGCGCCGTCCCCGCGGGCGCGGTGACGATCACGTCGCAGGGGCGCCCAGGGGCCCCCGACGGTCCGCCGCGCGGCGCGAGAACAGTCAGCCGGATCTGCATCGCCGTCAGCCATCCCTTCTGCGCGGGGTACCCGGCAGGGGAGTGCCCTGATCGCCCCCGCCCGGCAGGTCGGCACGCGCCACGGGTCTCCCTCCCCACAGCTCCGTGCTGAGGGCATCCTCGCATCCGTCACTGACAACACGCCCGCCCCCTACCGGTAATTGATCTTGACCGGTCGACCCGTGGAACACATCACGAACAAATCAGGGGCAAATCCGGAAGGAAAAGCTCCAGGTCGGGTCAGGTGGGCATGCCGTCCGTACGTACGGACGGCACCGATCGTGATGTTCAGTGCACGCGCACCCGGCAACCATCCGTACGATGCCCGCGTCTGTTCTTCGAACAGGGGCGATCGGTAGGACACCCCCTAAAGTGGGACGGAGACCCGGCGGGCCGAAGATCGCCCGATGGACCGGGACCCATGTGACGATCAGCAGGGAGCGCATGACGTGCGGCCGGTAGGCAGCAAGTACCTGCTCGAGGAGCCGCTCGGGCGCGGCGCCACGGGCACCGTCTGGCGAGCCCGTCAGAGGGAGGCCGCCGGCGCCGAGGCGGCCGTCGCGGGCCAGCCCGGTGAGACCGTCGCGATCAAGGTCCTCAAGGAGGAGCTCGCGAACGACGCGGACGTGGTGATGCGTTTCCTGCGGGAGCGCTCCGTCCTGCTGCGTCTCACTCATCCGAACATCGTCCGCACCCGCGACCTCGTCGTGGAGGGCGATCTCCTCGCCCTCGTCATGGACCTGATCGACGGCCCGGATCTGCACCGCTATCTGCGCGACAACGGCCCGCTCACCCCGGTCGCCGCCTCGCTCATGACGGCCCAGATCGCGGACGCACTCGCCTCCAGCCACGCCGACGGCGTGGTGCACCGCGACCTGAAGCCGGCGAACGTGCTGCTCAAGACGGACGCCGACGGCCAGATGCACCCGATGCTGACCGACTTCGGCATCGCGCGCCTCGCCGACTCCCCGGGCCTGACCCGGACGCACGAGTTCGTCGGCACGCCCGCGTATGTCGCGCCCGAGTCCGCGGAGGGACGCCCGCAGACCTCCGCCGTGGACATCTACGGCGCGGGGATCCTGCTGTACGAACTGGTCACCGGGCGGCCCCCGTTCGCGGGCGGCACTGCACTCGAGGTGCTGCACCGCCACCTCAGCGAGGAGCCCCGCCGCCCCACGACCGTGCCCGAGCCGTTGTGGACGGTCATAGAGCGCTGCCTGCGCAAGGAGCCCTCGGAGCGGCCCAGCGCCGAGAACCTCGCCCGCGGCCTGCGCACCGTCGCCGCGGGCATCGGCGTGCACTCGAACGCCGCGCAGGTCGACGCCGCCCTCGGCGTCGCCGCGCTGCTCGCCCCCGATCCGTCACCGGCCCCGGTCCCTGGGACCCCGGGCGCCGCCGACCCCACCCAGGTCCTGCCGAACACCGGTGGCGGCAGC
The DNA here is from genome assembly GCF_040613325.1 of Streptomyces sp. NPDC006283. Lineage (NCBI taxonomy): Bacteria > Bacillati > Actinomycetota > Actinomycetes > Kitasatosporales > Streptomycetaceae > Streptomyces > Streptomyces sp. NPDC006283. The sequence goes on from NZ_JBEXRZ010000032.1 coordinate 23,885, forward strand.
CCGGCCTACGACCCCTCCGCCGCGACCAGCGTCATGCCGCAGACCGGCCCGCCCGGCGGCACGGCGGACCCGACCGCCGTGATGCCGCCCGTGCCGCAGGGGCAGCCAGGCCCGGAGGACCCGCACCCCTGGCAGTCGCAGCTCCGTGCGGCCCGGGACCGCAACGAGCAGACCCAGGTCCAGTACCTCGACCCGAGCCAGGACCCGCTGCGCCGCCGACCGCAGCGCCAGGCCCCGCAGGAGCCGCAGCGGCAACAGCACCGCCCCCAGCCGCAGCCGTACGCGCCGGCGCCGCAGCAGCACCAGCCGCAGCGCCGTCAGTACGCGCCGCCGCCGCAGCAGCAGCAGTACGCGCCCCCGCAGCAGCCGCCGCCTCAGCCGCCCGCGCAGCGTCCGCCCCGCCAGCCGAGGCAGCGGGCGAACCCCATGCGGATCCCGGGGCTCGGCTGCCTCAAGGGCTGTCTGTTCACGGTGCTGCTGTTCGTCGTGGCCGGCTGGCTGATCTGGGAGCTCACCCCGCTGCAGGACTGGGTAGCGCAGGGCAAGAGTTACTGGGACGCGATCGGCGACGGCATCTCCACGGTCACGAACTGGATCTCGGAGCTCGGCTCGGCCAAGGACACCGCCGACCAAGTCGGTAACCAGTAGTAACTCTGTCGTTTTGTCGACTTCTGTGGGCCGATTTATCCCGCAGAAGTGGAGGTTGGTGTCATCCGGGGCACACAGGCCCCGGATCCCCGCGTACGTTGTGGGGCAACGCCAGCCGCTGAGGGAGCAGTCTTGGCACGGAATATCGGCAGCCGGTACACGGCCCACCAGATCCTGGGGCGGGGAAGCGCCGGCACGGTGTGGCTCGGCGAAGGACCCGAGGGTCCCGTGGCCGTCAAACTTCTCCGCGAGGACCTCGCCTCCGACCAGGAACTGGTGGGGCGCTTCGTGCAGGAGCGCACCGCCCTGCTCGGGCTCGACCACCCCAACGTCGTCGGCGTCCGCGACCTCGTCGTCGACGGCAACGACCTCGCGCTGGTCATGCAGCTCGTGCGCGGCACCGACCTGCGTACGCGCCTGGACCGCGAGCGCCGCCTCGCGCCGGAGGCCGCGGTCGCGATCATCGCGGACGTCGCCGACGGCCTGGCCGCCGCCCACAGAGCGGGCGTGGTGCACCGGGACGTCAAGCCGGAGAACATCCTGCTCGACATGGAGGGCCCGCTCGGGCCCGCCGGGGCACACCCCGCGCTCCTCACCGACTTCGGCGTCGCCAAGCTGATCGACACCCCCCGCCGCACCAAGGCGCAGCGCCCCACCGGCACTGGCGCGCCGAACCCGTCGGGAATCATCGGTACCCCCGACTACATCGCGCCCGAGATCGTCGAGGGCCTGCCGCCCCGCGCCGCGGTCGACATCTACGCCCTGGCCACGGTCCTCTACGAGCTCCTGGCCGGCTTCACCCCCTTCGGCGGCGGGCACCCGGGCGCGGTCCTGCGCCGTCACGTCACCGAGACCGTGGTGCCGCTGCCCGGCATCCCCGACGAGCTGTGGCAGCTCATCGTCCAGTGCCTGGCCAAGGCGCCCGCGTCCCGGCTGCGCGCCTCGGAGGTGGCGTCGCGGCTGCACGACCTGCTCCCCATGCTGGCGGGCATCCCGCCCCTGGACGTGGACGAGCCCGACGCGGAGCCGCCCGCCGAGCCGTACGAGGACATCGTGCGGCCCGCCACCGGGGAGCCCCGCCGACGCGGCGCCGTCCCGCTCGTCCCCGGTGCGGCCCCCGCGGACTCCAACCGTGACACCCACACCTCGATGCGCGTCCCCGCCCCCGACGAGCTCGCCGGCGGCGCCCACGGCACCGCGAGGGCCCCGCGCTCCGCGGGCCAGCGCCGCCCGGGCTCGGCCCGCAACCGGTCCACCGCCGTGCGCAGGCGGCGCATCACGCTCTCCGTCGCGGCCCTCGCCGTGGCCGTGGCGGTCGGCGTCGGCGGCTGGCTGGCCACGAGCGGTGACGACAGCCCCCCACCCCCGAGGGATTCCCAGCAGTCGGCGCCCTCGGACCCTTAGGGCCGCTGGTCCGGATCCTGCCGGGCTCGCCCCCGGCATCCTGCCGCGAAAGGCATGGACGATCTCGGGGTGGTCGGGGCCATCACGGGTCCGTCCGCTCAGCCGTTACGCTGGACCCGTGGCAGTCGTCGATGTATCCGAAGAGCTGAAGTCCCTTTCCTCGACCATGGGGTCGATCGAGGCCGTTCTGGACCTCGAGAGGATGAGGGCGGAGATCGCCGTGCTCGAGGAGCAAGCGGCGGCACCGTCCCTCTGGGACGACCCCGAAGCGGCACAGAAGATCACCAGCAAGCTCTCGCACCTGCAGGCCGAGGTCCGCAAGACGGAGGCGCTCCGCGGCCGTATCGACGACCTCGAGGTGCTCTTCGAGCTCGCGGAGGCCGAGGACGACCCGGACACCCGTGCCGAGGCCGAGACCGAGCTGGAGTCGGTGCGCAAGGCGCTGGACGAGATGGAGGTCCGTACCCTCCTCTCCGGCGAGTACGACGAGCGCGAGGCGCTGGTCAACATCCGCGCCGAGGCCGGCGGCGTCGACGCCGCGGACTTCGCCGAGCAGCTCCAGCGCATGTATCTGCGCTGGGCCGAGCGGCACAACTACGGCACCGAGGTCTACGAGACGTCGTACGCGGAAGAGGCCGGCATCAAGTCGACCACCTTCGTCGTCAAGGCGCCCTACGCGTACGGCACGCTCTCCGTCGAGCAGGGGACGCACCGGCTGGTGCGCATCTCGCCCTTCGACAACCAGGGCCGCCGCCAGACGTCCTTCGCCGGCGTCGAGGTGCTGCCCGTCGTGGAGAAGACGGACCACGTCGAGATCGACGAGTCCGAGCTGCGCGTGGACGTCTACCGCGCCTCCGGACCCGGCGGCCAGGGCGTCAACACCACCGACTCCGCGGTGCGGTTGACGCACATCCCCACCGGCATCGTCGTCTCCTGCCAGAACGAGCGCTCGCAGATCCAGAACAAGGCGAGCGCGATGAACGTCCTGCAGGCGAAGCTGCTCGAGCGCCGCCGCCAGGAGGAGCAGGCCAAGATGGACGCCCTCAAGGGCGACGGCGGCAACTCCTGGGGAAATCAGATGCGTTCGTACGTGCTGCACCCGTACCAGATGGTCAAGGACCTGCGCACCGAGTTCGAGGTGGGCAACCCGCAGTCGGTGCTCGACGGTGAGATCGACGGCTTCCTCGAAGCCGGAATTCGCTGGCGCAAGCAGCAGGAGAAGTAGCGAAGCGCTTTGTCGACAAGGGAACTGCCGCCTACGGGGCGGCAGTTCCGTTTTATGTCACAGTTGCATCCCCGCAGGTCAGGCAACTGACAGTATTTCGGACATCGCGTCCGCTAACGACCTTGACGCTGCTGCAAAAACTGGGAATCGTGGCGCGCGGCATGCGTGTTTCTGGGGCGTGTGCGAACGGGGGCCACAGAGCAACGGCCCCTGAATCCGCTGCCCCTGACGCTGCTCCGACAACGAGATAGCTACTGGGGGTAGCAGCCAGATGACCAAGAAGACGCGGATCCGTGTCGCGCGTATAGCCGCCGGCGCCGTGATCGCCGCGGGTGCGTCGCTGACCGCCGCAGGCGCCGCGAGCGCCGTCGGGATCGGGATCGACGTCGGCCCCGTCGAGGTGTCCGCCAACGCCGATGAGAACGGCATCGACGCGGGTATCGGCATCAAGGAGCCCGAGCCCTGCGAGATCGACCCGACGCTCTGCCCGCCGACCGAGGAGCCTCCGACCGAGGAGCCCCCGACGGAGGAGCCTCCGACCGAGGAGCCGCCCACGGAGGAGCCTCCGACCGAGGAGCCCCCGACGGAGGAGCCTCCGACCGAGGAGCCCCCGACGGAGGAGCCGCCCACCGAGGAGCCTCCGACCGAGGACCCGACCGAAGACCCGACCGAGGACCCGGACCCGACGCCCACCGACGGCACCGGTAACGACAACGACACCGACGGTGGCGTCATCGACGGTGACGCTCCGATCGGCGACGGCACCGACACCGACAACGCCGGCTCCGAGCCGGTCCAGCAGGGCGACGCCAAGGAGGAGCTGGCGGAGACCGGCGCCGCCGAGACCACGTTCCTGCTGATCGGTGCCGCGACGATGATCGCCGGCGGCATCGGCTTCCGCATGCTGCCGCGTCTCGTCGGCGGTGGCCGCACCGTCGCCTAAGCGACACGGCCGGTAACCGACACAGCCGGTAACGGCACGGTCGGTGACGGAACCGCAACAGGAAGGGCCCGGAGTGCTCAGCACTCCGGGCCCTTCTGCGACTGTGGGCGACCGCTAGACGGTCTGATGTGCCAAAAGGGCCACCGCGGCCACCAGGACCACCAGCAGGGCCAGCAGGGCGGCCGGGCTCAGCCCGGCAAAGGGGCCTTCCTGCTGGAGCCGCTGGCGATTCGCACGGCACACAGGGCAACGGCCTTCGGCCACGGGGGCCGCGCAGCTGGCGCACACCAATCGGTCATAGGTCATGCGCTCTCCTCCTCCCGCTCCCGCGCGCCGGGGCCGCAGAAGCGGACCGCAAGCACATTTCTCTCCCGACAACGCCCGGGGAAACGCGACTGTTCCCTTACCACTGTGCCAGCTCGCGCGCTTTTCGGCGCGGCCCGCCGGATTACACCCGATCCGTGAACGGACAAAACGCGCAATCCAGGACGTCGACTGCGCGGCCGCGGCGCAGTCGCGTAAGGTCACGCACACCTACTCCCGGCCGACCGTGGTGCACCCGTGATCCGATTCGACAACGTCTCCAAGACCTATCCCCGGCAGAACCGACCTGCCCTGCGCGACGTCTCCCTCGAAATCGAGAAGGGCGAGTTCGTCTTCCTCGTGGGCTCGTCCGGCTCCGGCAAGTCGACGTTCCTGCGGCTGGTCCTGCGCGAGGAGCGCGCCAGTCAGGGCATGGTCCATGTCCTCGGCAAGGACCTGGCCCGGCTGTCCAACTGGAAGGTGCCGCAGATGCGCCGCCAGCTGGGCACCGTGTTCCAGGACTTCCGCCTGCTGCCCAACAAGACCGTCGCGGAGAACGTGGCGTTCGCCCAGGAGGTCATCGGCAAACCGCGGGGTGAGATCCGCAAGGCCGTGCCCCAGGTGCTCGACCTCGTGGGCCTCGGCGGCAAAGAGGACCGGATGCCCGGCGAGTTGTCCGGCGGTGAGCAGCAGCGTGTGGCCATCGCCCGTGCCTTCGTCAACCGGCCGATGCTGCTGATCGCGGACGAGCCGACGGGAAACCTCGACCCGCAGACGTCCGTCGGCATCATGAAGCTGCTCGACCGGATCAACCGGACAGGCACCACCGTGATCATGGCGACTCACGACCAGAACATCGTCGACCAGATGCGCAAGCGCGTCATCGAGCTCGAGAAGGGCCGTCTCGTACGCGACCAGGCACGCGGCGTCTACGGCTACCAGCACTGAGCCCGGACAGGAAAGGCTGAAAGCACGCCATGCGCGCCCAGTTCGTCATGTCGGAGATCGGCGTCGGTCTCCGCCGCAATCTCACGATGACCTTCGCGGTGATCGTCTCCGTCGCCCTCTCGCTCGCCCTGTTCGGCGGTGCGCTGCTCATGCGTGAGCAGGTCAGCACGATGAAGGACTTCTGGTACGACAAGGTCAACGTCTCGATCTTCCTCTGCAACAAGAACGACGCGACGACGTCGCCCCAGTGTTCCAAGGGCGCCGTCACCACGGCGCAGAAGGAGCAGATCGAGTCCGACCTCAATGAGATGGACGTCGTCGACACGGTCCACCACGAGACGGCCGAACAGGCCTACAAGCACTACCGCGAGCAGTACGGCGACACCCCCATCGCGTCCACGATCACCCCGGACCAGATGCAGGAGTCGTTCCGGGTGAAGCTGGACGACCCGGAGAAGTACAAGGTGGTGGCAACGGCATTCGCCGGCCGGGACGGCGTGCAGTCGGTCCAGGACCAGCGCAACATCCTGGAGAACCTCTTCTCCTTGATGAACGGCATGAATGTGGCCGCGATCTTCGTGATGGGTCTGATGCTGATCATCGCGTTGATGCTGATCGTCAACACCGTGCGCGTTTCGGCGTTCAGCCGTAGGCGTGAGACCGGGATCATGCGGCTCGTCGGTGCCTCGAGCTTCTACATCCAGATGCCGTTCATCATGGAGGCCGCTTTCGCGGGCCTGTTGGGCGGTGTGGTCGCCTCCGTGATGCTGCTGGCGGGACGTTACTTCCTGATCGACAACGGCCTGGCGCTCTCGGAGAAGATGCAGCTCGTCAACTTCATCGGCTGGGACGCGGTGGTCTCCGTGCTGCCTCTGGTGCTGGTCATCAGCCTGTTGATGCCCGCTGTGGCCGCTTTCATCGCATTGCGCAAGTACCTGAAGGTGTGACAAGCGCCCCGGGCGCCGCGCGGTCAACCTCCGTACGGCGCCCTTGGCTTGTCCTAGAGTGGACGCCATGTCGGGCCCAGAGTTCAGTCCCCGGCCCCACGGCATCGGCCGCGGGGCTGCACTGACTTTGCTCTTCGGAGTCGTCCTCGCCACCGCCGCGGTCACCAACTGCCTGCCGCACGAAGAGCACACCTCGCCCCGCCCCCTCTCCGCCCGTGCCGCTGCCGCGACCGTCGACCGGGAGGACGTGGCACGCGCCGCGGCGGAGGCGGCGGCCGAGGGCAAGTCCGGCACGAAGGCGGCCGAGGAGGTCGTCAGCCGCAGCGGTGACCGCTGGGGCGCGGTGTACGACAAGCAGGAGTACGAGGAGTTCCGCAAGGCCCTCGACGGCGAGTACACCGGCGTCGGCCTCGGCGCCCGGCGCGCCGGCGACGGCCGTGTCGAGGTCGCCAAGGTGCAGCCCGGCAGCCCCGCGGCGCGGGCCGGGATCAGGGCCGGCGACCGGCTCCTGACGATCGACGGGCAGAAGGTCGACGGGCGGCCGGTCACCGAGGTCGTGACCCTGCTGCGCGGCAGCAGCGGCACCGGCGTGACCCTGGGCCTCGAGCGCGACGGGCGCCGCTGGGCCGAGACCGTGACCCGGGCCGTGCTGACCACGGAAACGGTCACCGTCGAGCGGCTTCCGCACGGGGCCGTCCTGATCAGAGTCACCTCGTTCACCAAGGGCTCCGGCAAGCGGGTGCGGGACGCGGTGCGCGAGGCTCCCGCTGGCGCCGGCGTCCTGCTCGATCTGCGCGGCAACGAGGGCGGCCTGGTCTCGGAAGCCGTCACCGCCGCGTCGGCCTTCCTCGACGGCGGCCTGGTCGCCACGTACGACGTGCGCGGCGAGCAGCTCGCCCTCTACGCGGAACGAGGCGGTGACACCGACCGGCCCGTGGTGACGCTCGTCGACGCCGGCACGATGAGCGCCGCGGAGATCGTCACCGGGGCGCTCAAGGACCGCGGCCGCGCCGTCACGGTCGGCACCCGCACCTTCGGCAAGGGCTCGGTCCAGATGCCCAGCCGGCTGCCCGACGGCTCGGTCGCCGAGCTCACCGTCGGCCACTACCGCACTCCCTCGGGTCACAGCGTCGACAACAAGGGCATCACTCCCGACCTGGTGACGGGCGAGGGAGCGGAGAAGAGGGCCCAGACAGTATTGAGTGGCCTCGGGGGCACGTCTTAAAGAAGTTGCGGCGTAGTGCGAAAATGACGGCACTATGGCAAAGGAAACAGGGCGCAAGCTGATCGCGCAGAACAAGAAGGCGCGGCACGACTACCACATTCTCGACACCTACGAGTGCGGTCTCGTGCTGATGGGCACCGAGGTGAAGTCGCTGCGTCAGGGCCGGGCCTCGCTCGCGGACGGCTTCGTCCAGATCGACGGCAACGAGGCCTGGCTGCACAACGTCCACGTGCCCGAGTACAGCCAGGGCACCTGGACCAACCACAGCGCCCGCCGCAAGCGGAAGCTGCTGATGCACCGGGAGGAGATCGACAAGCTCGAGTCGAAGTCGCAGGAGACGGGGCACACCATCGTGCCGCTGGCGCTGTACTTCAAGGACGGGCGGGCGAAGGTCGAGATCGCGCTCGCCAAGGGCAAGAAGGAGTACGACAAGCGTCAGACGCTGCGCGAGAAGCAGGACCGTCGCGAGGCGGACCGCGCGATGTCGGCGGTCCGGCGGAAGCAGCGGTCGTAGCCGCGCGGAATACGCTGGCACCTTCGTGCGTTGGTCACGTACGATGGCACCTGCCCCTCAAGGGGGGCGCACCCCTCACGGGGTTTGAAAAATCAACATGGGGATGATCGGTTTCGACAGCGGATGTCGAAGCAGGGGAAGCGTGTCGAGGAAGCGGCAATGATCTCGTAAACCATATGTCGCAACCAATAATCGCCAACACCAAGCGCGATTCCTTCGCCCTCGCTGCCTAAGTAGCGACTTGCGAAGTGTCAGCCCGGGGCTGTTCCCGACCCGGATCCTGGCATCAGCTAGGGAACTAAACCTCTAAGCCCGGTCACGGGGAGTAGAGGGAAATCAAACAGTGACTGAGCCCGTCGGAGACTTGTCCGCGTGATCTCCGGGGCCGAGAAAAGCGCAGTGGACTGCACACGGAGAAGCCCTGATTCTGCACCGTTGGACGCGGGTTCGATTCCCGCCATCTCCACCGATGGAGTCCTCGGAGGCCCAAAGCCCCCGAAGCTCCACATCCCATGTACGACTGGGCCCGACAGCTACGGCTGCCGGGCCTTCGTCGTACCCGCGGCCAGTACAAGAGCGAGCGCCGCCGCGCCCATCGGCACCGCGTACCCCTGGGGCGCGCCCAGGTACTCCACCACGAAGCCGCCGCTCGCGGAGCCGGCCGCGATGCCGCCGAGCAGCGCGGTGACCGCGAGCGTCATGCCCTCGTTGATCTGCGCATGCGGCGTGAGGCGCTGGACCAGCGTCATCCCCGTCACCATCGTCGGGGCCGTCGCCATTCCCGCGACGAGCAGCGCGCCCGCCAGCAGCGGCAGCGATCCGGTGCCGGTGGCGGCCAGCAGCGGCAGCAGCATCAGGACCGTCATCGCGGCAAGGCAGGCGGTCAGCCCGACGGGGCGGCGGGACCTTCCGAACACGAGTCCGGCGACGCACGAACCCGCCGCCTGCAGCGCGAGGACTGGGCCGGCGACCGGGCCGTCGGCGAAGGCGATGGTGACGACCTCCATGGAGCCGAAGACCGCGCCGGTGGCGAGGAAGACCACGAGCAGGGCGGGCATGCCCCTGGTCCGCATCGGTGAGCCGGCCGGGACCCTCGGCACGACGGGCGGTTCCGTCGACCGCTGCGCCGCGAAGACCAGGACGCCGGTGAGCAGCAGCACCGCTCCGGCCAGGGTGCCCGCCTCCGGGAAGAGGACGGAGCACAGGAGAGCGGCGACGACCGGGCCGGCCATGAAGCACAGTTCGTCGGTGGCCTGCTCGAACGAGTTCGCCGTATGCAGGGCCGCCGCGTCGCCCCGGTACAGGTGGGCCCAGCGGGCGCGCGACATGCCGCCGGTGTTGGGGGTGGTGGCGGTCGCGGCGTACGCGGCGAACAGCGTCCAGTCGGGAGCGTCGAACCGTACGCACAGCAGCAGCGCGACAGAGCCCAGCACGGCCAGGACGGTGGCGGGCACGGCGACCCGGGCCTGCCCGTGCCGGTCGACGAGCCGCGCGATCCAGGGTGCGACCAGTGCGGTGGCGGTGAGGCCGGTCGCGGTGACGGCACCGGCGAGGGCGTAGGAGCCACGGGACCCGGCGATCATGGTGATCGCACTGACCGCGAACATCCCCATGGGGAGCCGCGCGACGAGGTTGCCCGCCGTGAAGGCGCGCGCGCCGGGCGCCGCGAAGAGCCGGCGGTAGGGCCCGGGCGGCCTGCGCGGCGCGCGGGGAGTCCCCGGCACGTGCCGCGGTGCGAGCACCAGTGAGTCGGATGTGAGCGCGAGCAGCGGCGGGTGAGCGGTCTCCTCGGACCGGGCGGGATGCGGCATGCGTCCACCCTCGCCGCCGCCCCGGGGGCCGGTCCAACACCTGCTCGGTGGCCATTCACGCACCGGTGTTGTTGAATGCGCTGTGCCCCAGGACCTTCAACCACGGCTGCTCCGCGCCTTCACCACCGTCGCCGACGAACTCCACTTCACCCGCGCCGCCGCCCGGCTCTACGTCGCCCAGCAGGCCCTGAGCCGTGACGTACGGCGGCTGGAGAGGGAGTTGGGGACCGAGCTGTTCGTCCGCACGACCCGGCAGGTGACGCTCACGGCCGACGGCGAACGGCTGCTGCCGTACGCGCGGAGGGTCCTCGAGGCACAGGACGAGCTGCTTGCCGTGGCCACCGGTGCCGCGCGCCCGCTGCTCGTCGACCTCAACAGCGCGGGCATGACCTCGGGCCGCATCCTGGAGCGCGCCCGTGAACTCGCCCCCGACTGCGAGCTGATGGCCCGGTTCGAGAGCGGCCTGACCGGCGCCGCCGGCGAGATCGCCGCCGGACGGCTCGACGTCTCCTTCGGCCGCTTCGCGGGCCTGGACCCCGCCCTGCGGGCCCTGTTGTCCCAGCAGCCCGTGCGGTACGAGCCGATGGCCGTGCTGCTGCCAGAGGACCATCCGCTGGCGGAACTGGACGGTGTACCGCTGAACGCACTGGCCGGGGAGACCGTATATGCGGGTGCGGGCAATCCGCGGACGCTGGAGTGGACGGAGCTGGCGCGGCTGCTCTTCGCGGGGCGCGGCATCGCCGTCGCACCGCCGGCGCCCATGGCGGTGGGAGCCGAGGAGTTCCGGCGGGTGATGGCCAAGAATCGCAATCCGGTCCTCGCGGTCGTCGACTTTCCGGTCATGCCGGAGACGGTCCTGCGGCCGATTGTCGACCCCGTGCCGCTGTCGCCGCTGTCGATGGTCTGGCGTGCCGGGCTGAGACATCCAGGTCTGGACGCGCTGCGTGCGGCGGCGGCCGAACTGGCAGCTCACGAAGGGTGGCTGAAAAGGCCCTCCGACGGATGGTTGCCAGAACGTGATATGTCGCTGATGTGTGACAACAACTGACCGTGGCGCACGGGCCCCCGCTGGTTGCGCTACATTCAGGGACCGGGTGAGTGAGTGGGGTTGGAGCGCTCGGACAGGGTGGGGACCCGAGTCCGGATGCGGCCGATGAGCCGTGCGCACGCCCCGATTTCCAGTCAGTGGGGGGATGTGCCACCAGCCATGGAAAATTGGCAAGAAAATATCGGTACCGGTCACACGCACGAGCCGCACGAGGTGACGATTCAACTCGACGGCATCGGACGGAAACTGCGGGACCTGCCGGTCGAACCGATCGCCGCCCAGGACAGTTCCGAGGGGCCGGTCTTCGTCGACGAAAGCGGTCGGCGCAGCAAGAAGCTGCGCCTCGTCGGCTGGGTGCTGGCCGCCGCGTGCGCCTGCTACGCGATCACGCTCGTCGCCGCTCTCGCCGGCGGCAACTCCAGCGCCCCCTGGCTGCCCGGACTGGGACAGGCGGGGGACGGCGACCCCGCCCAGGTCGAGATCCAGCCCGCACCCACCGACCGCGACTCCTCGGCGGTCACACCGCACGCGACCCCCGGCGTACCCGCCCCCGACGAGTCCGCCGACGCGGTGCTGCCGCTGCCCTCGGGCAACGCGGACGGCAGCACCCCGCTGCCCTCCCCGCCCGCCGCGAGTTCCCCCGCCGCCACGCGGCAACCGGCCGACGGGCCCGCCCCCGGCCCGGCAACGAGCCCCGCCACGCCCGACGACGGTGCCTCGGAGCCCGACACCGGCACACCGTCCGACGCCGGCCCCTCCGAGCCCGCCCCCGGCAGCGGATCACCCGAACCACCCGTGCAAGAGAGCGCAGCGTAGATGGCCCTCCCCACCCCAGGGGCTCCGCAGCCGCGGAGCCCCAAGCGCGTCGTACGCCGCAGACTGCCGATGCGCTATCTGCTGCCCGTGCTCTTCCTCGTCGCGCTGCTCGCGATGCTGATGCTGCGCGGCTATGTGCACAGCGAGATCCTCGCCGACCACCGCGTACGCCCGCCGGCCGCCACCGACCAGGTCCCCGAGCACATACTCGCGGGCGGCCCCGTCATAGACGCCCGCGACAAGAAGCACCCGAGGGCGCTGAGCGTCCCCGACCGGCGGCTGGTGCTGACCTTCGACGACGGCCCCGACCCCCTCTGGACCCCGAAGGTCCTCGACAAGCTGAAGCAGTACGACGCGCACGCCGTCTTCTTTGTCACCGGCACGATGGCCTCCCGCCACCCCGACCTGGTCGAACGGATGGTGCGCGAGGGCCACGAGGTCGGCCTGCACACGTTCAACCACCCCGACCTGTCCTTCCAGTCGACCAACCGCATCGACTGGGAGCTGTCCCAGAACCAGTTGGCACTGGCCGGCGCCGCCGGAATCCGCACCTCCCTGTTCCGGCCGCCCTACTCGTCCTTCTCCGACGCCCTCGACAACGAGTCATGGCCCGTCACCCAGTACATAGGAACCCGCGGCTACATCACCGCCTTCAACAACACCGACTCCGAGGACTGGAAGCGTCCGGGCGTCGACGCGATCATCAAGCGCGCGACGCCCCAGGGCACCGAGGGCTCCATCGTCCTGATGCACGACTCCGGCGGGGACCGCTCCCAGACGGTCGCGGCACTTAACCGCTTCCTGCCCGACATGCAGGAGCGCGGTTACCGGTTCACCAACCTCACGGAGGCGCTCGGCGCGCCCAGCGCCCACACCAAGGTCACCGGGCCCGAGCTGTGGAAGGGCAAGGCGTTCGTCGGGGCCGTCGCCGTCTCCGAGAACACCACCGAGACCCTCGTCGTGTGCCTGGCGGTGATCGGTGTCCTGGTCTTCGCCCGCTTCGGGCTGATGCTGATCCTCTCCTTCGCGCACGCCCGCAAGGTGCGCCGGAAGAACTTCACCTGGGGACCGCCGATCACCCGGCCGGTGTCCGTGCTGGTCCCCGCCTACAACGAACGCGAGTGCATCGCCAACACGGTCCGCTCGCTGATGGCGAGCGACCACCCCCTCGAAGTCGTCGTCATCGACGACGGCTCCAGCGACGGAACCGCCGACATCGTCGAGGCGATGGAGCTGCGCGGCGTCCGCGTCGTACGGCAGCCCAATTCGGGCAAGCCCGCCGCACTCAACAACGGCATCCGGCACGCCCGGTACGAGATCGTCGTGATGATGGACGGCGACACGGTCTTCGAGCCGTCCACCGTCCGTGAACTCGTCCAGCCCTTCGGCGACCCACGCGTCGGCGCGGTCGCCGGCAACGCGAAGGTCGGCAACCGCGACACACTCATCGGGGCATGGCAGCACATCGAGTACGTGATGGGCTTCAACCTCGACCGCCGGATGTACGACCTGCTCGGCTGCATGCCCACCATCCCCGGCGCGGTCGGCGCCTTCCGCCGCAGCGCGCTGGAGCGGGTCGGCGGCATGAGCGAGGACACCCTCGCAGAGGACACCGACATCACCATGGCCCTGCACCGCGACGGCTGGCGGGTCGTCTACGCGGAGAAGGCCCGCGCCTGGACCGAGGCCCCCGAGTCCGTGCAGCAGCTGTGGTCGCAGCGCTATCGCTGGAGCTACGGCACCATGCAGGCGATCTGGAAGCACCGCCGGGCGCTCGTCGAACGCGGGCCCTCCGGCCGCTTCGGCCGGGTCGGCCTGCCGCTGGTCTCCCTGTTCATGGTCCTCGCGCCGCTGCTCGCCCCGCTGATCGACGTCTTCCTGCTGTACGGGCTGGTCTTCGGGCCCACGCAGAAGACGATCGCCGCATGGCTCGGCGTCCTCGCCGTCCAGGCCGTCTGTGCCGCCTACGCCTTCCGGCTCGACAAGGAACGCATGGTCCACCTGGTCTCGCTGCCGCTCCAGCAGATCCTGTACCGCCAGCTGATGTACGTGGTGCTCCTGCAGTCCTGGATCACCGCCCTGACCGGCGGCCGGCTGCGCTGGCAGAAACTGCGGCGCACCGGCGTCGTCGAGGCCCCCGGGGCCGCCGCCTCGGGCAGCCGCGCGGCGCGTGGTGCCGGAGACCGGAGGCCGGTCGGATGACCCCGTACACGCCGCAGACGGCCCAACTGCCGCCGCCTCAGCAGCCTCAGCACGGCACCGCCCCGGTGCCGGCGGGCACCAGGGACCGCTACTTCGACCTGCTGCGGGCGCTCGCCCTCTTCCGCGTCGTGCTCTACCACCTGGTCGGCTGGGCCTGGCTCCCGCTCGTCTTCCCGTCCATGGGCGTGATGTTCGCGCTCGCCGGCTCCCTGATGGCGCGTTCCCTCGCCCGCCCCGCAGTGCAGGTGATCCGCAGCCGGGTGCGGCGCCTGCTGCCCCCGCTGTGGGTGCTGGGGGCCGTGGCGATGACCGCCATGCTGATCGACGGGTGGCGCCCCGGCCCTTCCGCCGTCTTCTGGCTCCTGCCGCTGAGCGATCCGCCGTTCCTCGCGGCCGACTGGGCCGGCGACATGGCGGAGCCGCTCTGGTACCTGCGCGCCTACCTGTGGTTCGTGCTCCTGTCGCCGCTGCTGCTGCGCTGCCTGCGCAAGGTGCCGTGGGCGACCCTCGCCGCACCGGTCGTCCTCTCCTTCGGGCTTGCCGCCGGCTACCTCTCCCTGCCCGAGCGGATCGACTCGGCGCTCACCGACCTCAGCACCTTCGGCGCGTGCTGGATCCTCGGCATGGCCCGCCAGGAAGGCGTCCTCGAGCGCCTGCCGCGGTACGTCGTCCCCTCGGTCGCCCCGTTCGTGATGCTCGCCGGGCTGTGGTGGGCCGGGAACCACGGCTTCGCCGGTGGTGGTGAACTGGACGGCATTCCGCCGGCCGACGCCCTGTGGTCGCTGGGTGCGGTCATGCTCCTGCTCCACTTCAGTCCCACCTGGGAGTCGTGGCCGCCGAGGCTGCGCCAGTGGGACAGCGTGATCACCCTCCTCAACGCACGGGCGGTGACCGTCTACCTCTGGCACAACGTGTGCATCCTGGTCGCCGCGCTCCTGTGGGACCGCATGTGGGACATCGACCTGCTCGCCGAGCGCGCCCCCTGGCTGCTGGACAGCTGGGTCCCGGTGCTGCTGGTCGCCTGGGCGCTGATCGCCGTGTGCATCGTGCTGTTCGGCTGGGCCGAGGACCTGGCGGCCCGCCGCCGCCCCCGCCTGTGGCCGAACGGTCCGTCCGGCCTCCGGCGCGCCCACGGGCCGTCCGGCCTCCGCCGCTCACACGGCGCCTGACGGGCGGGTGAGAGCAAGGTTTCGCGCCGGTCACCTCGGGCCACCGGCCCGAAACGAGCTGTCCATAACGTCGACTCCACGACCAGAAACAGGTGGAGGCGCGTGATGGCAGGCCGGTGGATCGAAGAGTGGGACCCCGAGGACGAGACCTTCTGGCGGACCAAGGGGGAGCGGATCGCACGGCGCAATCTCGTCTTCTCGGTCCTGAGTGAGCACGTCGGGTTCTCCATCTGGAGCCTGTGGTCCGTGATGGTCCTCTTCATGGGCCCCGAGTACGGAGTCGACCCGGCCGGGAAGTTCTTCCTGATCGGCACGGCGACCTTCGTCGGAGCCCTGATCAGGGTGCCGTACACCTTCGCCGTCGCCCGCTTCGGCGGGAGGAACTGGACGATCTTCAGCGCCCTGCTCCTGCTCCTGCCGACCGGCGCCGCGTATCTGGTGATGGAGCCCGGCACCTCGTACACGACGTTCATCGCGGTCGCCGCCCTCACGGGCGTCGGCGGCGGCAACTTCGCCTCGTCGATGACCAACATCAACGCCTTCTTCCCGCTGCGCAAGAAGGGCTGGGCGCTCGGCCTCAACGCGGGCGGCGGCAACATCGGCGTACCGGTCATCCAGCTGATCACCCTGCTGATCATCGGTACGGCCGGGGCGGCACACCCCCGGCTGGTGCTCGGCATCTACATGCCGCTGATCGTGGTCGCCGCCCTGTGCGCCGCCCTGTGGATGGACAACCTGGCGCCGGTGAAGAACGACACCGGCGCGGCGATCGACGCCGCCAAGGAAGGCCACACCTGGATCATGGCCTTCCTGTACCTCGGCACCTTCGGCTCGTTCATCGGCTACAGCTTCGCCTTCGGCCTCGTGCTGCAGACCCAGTTCGGACGCACCCCGCTGCAGGCCGCCTCCCTCACCTTCGTCGGGCCGCTGCTCGGCTCGCTCATCCGGCCCGTCGGCGGTCTGCTCGCCGACCGCTTCGGCGGGGCGCGCATCACCCTGTGGAACTTCGTGGCCATGGCCGCCGCGACCGGCGTGGTCGTCGCCGCGTCCGTCCAGGAGTCGCTCGCCGTGTTCCTCGTCGGATTCATCGCCCTGTTCGTGCTCAGCGGGCTCGGCAACGGTTCGACGTACAAGATGATCCCGGGCATCTTCCAGAACAAGGCGCTCGCCCAGGGCATGACCGGCGAGACCGCGGCCGCCTACGGGCGCCGGCTCTCCGGCGCCTCGATGGGGCTCATCGGCGCCGTCGGCGCGATCGGCGGCCTCGCCATCAACCTCGCCTTCCGCCAGTCCTTCCAGACCGCCGGCACCGGGACCGCGGCCTTCGTGTCCTTCCTCGCCTTCTACGCGGTGTGCTCCGCGGTCACCTGGGCGGTATACCTTCGCCGGCCGGTCGTCGTGCCGGTGCGCACCGGGCAGACGGAGGCAGCGGCGGACACTGGTACCGAGCCCGTCTACTCGAGGGTCTGATCGAGCGAGTACGTAACGACGGTGAAATATGAGCGAACCGGGCCCGTCACGCACCTTTGACAGGCTCGGTCGCCCGTTCACCGTCCGGTGGCACATTCCGATGGGGCACTTCAGTGGGGACGACCGAGATGCACGACCAAGGCCAACCGCACGGCCCCCTCGCGGGCTTCACCGTCGGCGTGACCGCCGCACGACGCGCCGACGAGCTCGGCGCGCTCCTTCAGCGGCGTGGCGCGGCGGTCCTGCACGCCCCCGCACTGCGCATCGTTCCGCTCGCGGACGACGCGGAGCTCCTCGCCGCCACCAAGGAACTCATCGACCACGCGCCGGACGTGGCGGTGGCCACCACCGCCATCGGCTTCCGCGGCTGGGTCGAGGCCGCCGACGGCTGGGGGCTCGGCGAGCAGCTGCTGGACCGGCTGCGCGGCTCGGAGCTGCTGGCGCGCGGGCCCAAGGTCAAGGGCGCCATCCGGGCGGCGGGACTCAACGAGGAGTGGTCCCCGGCGTCCGAGTCCATGGCGGAGGTGCTCGACCGGCTCCTGGCCCAGGGTGTCGCGGGCCGCCGGGTCGCCCTCCAGCTGCACGGCGAGCCACTGCCCGGGTTCGTGGAGGCACTGCGGGCAGGAGGGGCCGATGTCGTCCTCGTACCCGTCTACCGGTGGATGCCGCCGGAGGACATCACCCCGCTCGACCGGCTGCTCGACGCGACCGTCTCCCGCTCCCTGGACGCCGTCACCTTCACCAGCGCCCCGGCCGCCGCGTCGCTCATGTCCCGGGCCGAGACACGCGGGCTGCTGCCGGACCTGCTGGCCGCCCTCGACCACGATGTGCTCGCCGCGTGCGTGGGCCCGGTCACGGCGGTGCCGCTGCAGGCGGCGGGCGTCACCACGGTCCAGCCGGAGCGTTTCCGGCTGGGTCCGCTCGTCCAGCTGCTCGGCGTCGAACTGCCCGCCCGCGCCCGGACGTTCCCGGTCGCGGGCCGCCGTGTCGAGATCCGCGGCCACGCCGTCCTCGTCGACGACGAGCTGCGGCCCGTGCCGCCCGCCGGGATGGCACTGCTGCGGGCCCTGTCGGAGCGGCCCGGCTGGGTCGTCGCCCGCTCCGACCTTCTTCGTGCCCTGCCCGGGGCCGGCAAGGACGAGCACGCCGTGGAGACGGCCATGGCCCGGCTGCGTACGGCGCTGGGGGCGCCGAAGCTGATCCAGACCGTCGTCAAACGGGGCTACCGGCTGGCCCTCGACCCGGCGTCCGACGCCAAGTACGCGGACGTCTGACCCCCGGCCGGGTGGTGCGCCGCGCGCAGGAGCGACGTGGCGCGCCACAGGCAGACCAGGGCTGCCGTGGTCAGCAGCGCCCGCACGATGTTCCAGAGCACCCACGGATCCTCGAAGCTCTCCCGTACGGCGCCCGGGTCGGCGATGCCCTTCGGTGCGCCCGCGGCGGCGAGTTCGTTGTTGAGCGGCACGTTCGCCGCGGACGTGACCAGGAACACCAGGACGTACAGGACCAGCGCGGCCGTCACCCACCGGCCCGTCGGTGTGCGGCGCAGCTGCCAGGCCGAGACGGCTGTGAGGATCAGCGCGCCGAAGAAGCCCGCGAAGAAGACGGGGTTCTCGATCACCTCGTTGATGTTCTGCATGACCTCGACATAGGTCCGGTCCTCGCTGCGGCCGAGCGCGGGCATCACCGCGCAGGCGAACGCGTACCAGACGCCCGCGACCAGCCCGGTCGCCACGGTGGCCGACGCGAGGACGGCCCGTGCACCCCTCTTCTGTGTCATGCATCCAGTCAACAGGCCTGTCCTCGTGCGGAACATGGGCGAGCGTCGCAATCGCATGTCCGTGCGTCCAAGGCTCGATGCGGGCTTCCGGCGGCACCCGCGGGCGGGCACTCTGGTGGGGACACCCGACGGTGATCCCGAGGCGGTGACAGGCGCATGACAGCGGCGAGCGTGGGCTCGTACCAGTGGCGGTTCGACTCCGGGCGCATCTGCCTGGACCTGGTGGCGACGGCACCGGACGCCGACCGCCATACCGACGGCCCCGAACCGTTCGCCGATCCAAAAGGGTTGGCGCACTGGCTCGCCGCGGCCGGACTCCTGCCCGCCGACCCCCGGCCCGCCGACACCGGGCTCTTCGGCACCCGGCCCGCCCCCGTCGACGGCACCTGGGTGGCCGGTTTCGTCGAACTGCGCGACTGCATCGACCGCTTGGTACGGGGAGGGCCCCAGGGTGCCCGTGCCGAGCAGGCCCTCGCGATCCTCAACTCCCGTGCGCAGGGCGCCCCGCCGGGCATCCGGGCGGTACGCGACGAGGACGGCGGTCTCGTGCGGGCCCTGTGCTCGGCGCCGGAGTGCTCGGCGCTGCTCGCGGTCGTCGCACGGGACGCCGTGGATCTGCTCACCGATCCCGTCGCGCGCTCGCGGCTGCGGCAGTGCGAGGGCGACAACTGCCGTCGCGTCTATCTGGACACCTCACGCGGCAGACGCAGGCGCTGGTGTTCCAGCGAGGTGTGCGGCAACCGCGAGCGGGTGGCGAGACACCGACGGAAGGCCTCTGTAAAAGATCTTGAAGTTTCCTCGGCCGGCGTTGAATGAAACCTCCGTGGTCCCCGTAGTGAAGGGGGACGACAGCCAGCCGACGAAAACAGGGTCTCGACCAGGAGGTTCAGGTGCGCAAGGATGCCGCCGTGGCCGATGACCGTCCGCAACGGGCCCGCCATCGAAGCGAGAAGCCACGTATCGACACTTCCGTCCCCGACGAGGAGTTGATGCGTGCCCTCTACCGTGAACATGCAGGGCCGTTGCTTGCCTATGTACTGCGTCTCGTCGCCGGCGATCGCCAGCGCGCCGAGGACGTCGTGCAGGAGACGCTCATCCGTGCCTGGAAGAACGCCGGCCAGCTCAACCGGGCTACCGGCTCTGTCCGACCCTGGCTGGTGACGGTCGCACGGCGCATCGTCATCGACGGCCACCGCAGCCGGCAGGCCCGGCCGCAGGAGGTCGATCCGTCGCCGCTGGAGGTCATGCCCGCGGAGGACGAGATCGACAAGGCGTTGTGGCTGATGACGCTCTCAGATGCACTCGATGATTTGACGCCCGCCCACAGGGAAGTTCTTGTCGAGACGTATTTCAAGGGGCGTACGGTCAATGAAGCGGCCGAAACGCTCGGCATACCCAGCGGGACCGTGCGGTCCCGCGTGTTCTACGCACTCCGTTCCATGAAGCTCGCTCTTGAGGAGAGGGGGGTCTCGGCATGACCATGTACGAGCAGGAGTCCGTACACGACGCCGTCGGTGCGTACGTGCTCGGCGTGCTCGACGAAGCGGACGCCTCCGTCTTCGAGGCGCATCTGGCGGGATGCGACATCTGTGCCGCCCGCCTCGAGGAGTTCGCGGGGATGGAGCCGATGCTGGCGATGCTCGCGCAGGCGCCCGCCACGGCACCACCGCAGAGCAACGTCTACAGCCTGCCCGGAATGCCGGGAGAGGCGGACTTCCCGGTGCCCCGGCCGGTCCCCGTGGTGCCCACCTCCCCGAGCCCCAAGGTGCTCGACGGCCTGCTGAACGAGGTCGCCGTCAAACGCGCCCACAAGCGCAGGCGCGGCATGTACCTGCTCGCGGCGGCCGCGGCGCTGATCATCGGCGGGCCGGCGGTCGCGGTCGTCGTCACCGCCGACGACACCGGCAGCACCCTGGCGGGCGCAGAGCCGCACCCCACCAGTCCCGCCGAGGACGCCTTCTTCAACCACATGGAGGAGAAGGTGAAGGCCACGGACGCGACCACCAAGGTCAGCGCCGTCGTCGGCATGGAGAAGAAGGGCTGGGGCACCCACGCCGTCCTGGAGCTGAAGAACGTCAAGGGCCCCCTGAAGTGCAACCTCATCGCCGTCTCCAAGACCGGTGAGGAAGAGGTCGTGACCTCGTGGGCCGTGCCCACGTGGGGCTACGGAATCCCCGACAGCCCCAACGCGGCCGCCAAGAACCCGCTGTACGTGCACGGCGGCTCGGCCATGGACCCGGGCGACATCGACCGCTTCGAGGTCCGTACGTTCGACGGCCAGAGGCTCGTGGAGGTCGACGCGTAGCGGGCCGAGATTCTCCGGCCGGGGTGCTGTGCGGCCCCCGGCCGCACCACCATGTCCGCGGCCTTCGGGCCGGCGGCCCGGGCAGGTGCAATCACCTCCCCCCTTGGCGTACGGTTGACGGCTGCCCAGTGCACGTCAGAAGGGGGCCCGGTGGCCGCGCAGGATGCCGCTGTCGAATCCGTGGTCGGCTCCGCCGCCGACACGGTGCGAGACCGTGAGATCGGTGTCGAACAGGAACACCTGGACCAGGTGTACCGCCGCCTCGAGGAGAAGATCCACGAGGCGGAGTTCCTGATGAACGACGCCGCCAAGAGGGGCCAGGTCGGCACGCCCGGCGCGCTCGCCGAACGGGACGCCCAGGTCTTCCGCGCGGGCGTCCACCTCAACCGGCTCAACAACGAGTTCGAGGACTTCCTCTTCGGCCGGATCGACCTGCTGTACGGGAAGGACGGCAAGAAGGGCCCCGACGGCGCCTACACCTCCGTCGAGCCCGCCGACGACGCCGTACGCCCCGACAACACGGCCGACATCGGGGAAACCCTGCACATCGGCCGCATCGGCGTCCTCGACTCCGACTACGCGCCGCTGGTCATCGACTGGCGCGCCCCCGCCGCCGCACCCTTCTACCGGTCCACCCCGGTCGACCCCGGCCGTGTGGTGCGCCGGCGCGTCATCCGCTCCAAGGGCCGCAAGGTCCTCGGCGTCGAGGACGACCTGATGCGTCCCGAGCTGACCGCCACCCTCGGCGGCGAGCCGCTCCCCGTCATCGGTGACGGCGCGCTGATGGCCGCCCTCGGACAGGCCCGCAGCCACACCATGCGGGACATCGTCGCCTCCATCCAGGCCGAGCAGGACCTGGTGATCCGCGCCCCCGCCGCCTCCGTCACCTACGTGGAGGGCGGACCCGGCACCGGCAAGACGGCGGTGGCCCTGCACCGCGCCGCCTACCTGCTCTACCAGGACCGGCGGCGCTACGCGGGCGGCATCCTCATCGTCTCCCCGACGCCCCTGCTCGTCGCCTACACCGAGGGCGTGCTGCCCTCGCTGGGCGAGGAGGGCCAGGTCGCGATCCGCGCCGTCGGCTCGCTGGTGGACGGCGCCGAGGCGACGGTCTACGACGAACCGGCCGTGGCCCGCGTCAAGGGCTCCTCACGGATGCTCAAGGTGCTGCGCAAGGCCGCACGGGGCGCCCTGGAGATGCCGGCCCCGGCCTCCACCGAGGACAAGGACGAGCAGCTCGCCTTCGGCGAGGAACCGGCGGCCCCCGCCGGCACGCCCACCCGGCTGCGCGTCGTCGCCTTCGGCCGGCGGCTCGAGCTGGAGGCCGACGAACTGCAGCGCATCCGGCACAACGTGCTCGGCGGCACCGCCCCCGTGAACCTCCTGCGCCCGCGCGCCCGGCGGCTGCTGCTCGACGCCCTCTACGCCAAGTCGGGCGCCGCGGGCCGCCACACCGGCGACCCCGAACTCGCCGCCGAACTGCGCTCCTCCTTCGACGAGGACGTCACGGGCGAGGACAGCTTCACCGCGTTCCTGGACGCCTGGTGGCCCGAGCTGACCCCGCGCGCCGTGCTGACCGCCATGGCGGACGAGCGGCGCCTCGGCCGCTGGGCGCGCCGCGTGCTCAACCCTGGCGAGGTGCGCAGGCTGGCCCGCTCGCTGCGCCGGGACGGTCTCTCCGTGCACGACGTGGCGCTCCTCGACGAGCTCCACACGCTGCTCGGCACCCCGGCCCGCCCCCGGAAGAGGCGCGAGCTGGACCCGCTGGACCAGCTGACCGGGCTCGAGGAGCTGATGCCGCAGCGCGAGGAGTCACAGCGCGAGCGTGCCGAACGACTGGCGGCGGAGCGCACCGAGTACGCGCACGTCATCGTCGACGAGGCGCAGGACCTCACCCCCATGCAGTGGCGGATGGTGGGCCGTCGCGGCCGGCACGCCACATGGACGGTTGTCGGCGACCCGGCCCAGTCGTCCTGGTCCTCGCCGGACGAGGCCGCGGAGGCCCGTGACGAGGCCCTCGGCACACGGCCGCGCCGCCGCTTCGAGCTGACCGTCAACTACCGGAACCCGGCGGAGATCGCGGAACTCGCGGCCAAGGTGCTCAGCCTCGCCATGCCCGGCATGGAGTCCCCGTCCGCCGTCCGCTCCACGGGAGTGCGCCCGCGGTTCGCGGTCGTCCCGGACGGCGCGGACCTGGCCGCAGCCGTACGTACGGAGGCGGAGCGGTTGCTGGAGCAGGTCGACGGCACCGTCGGCGTCGTCGTCGCCATGAACCGTCGTGAGCAGGCCGCACGCTGGCTGGCGGGGCTCGGGGAGCGGGTCGTCGCGCTCGGTTCGCTGGAGGCGAAGGGACTGGAGTACGACGCGACCGTCGTCGTCTCGCCCGCGGAGATCGCCGACGAGTCGCCGGCGGGTCTGAGGGTGCTCTACGTGGCCCTGACGAGGGCGACCCAGCAGCTGACGGTGGTCTCCGGCCGCCGGGACCAGCCGGACGCCGACGGCGTCCCGGACCTGCTGCGGGACTGAACGGGCGACCGCTCGAGAAGTCAACACCCGACGGGGGAATCACTTGTCGGAGTGGTGCGTTAGCCTGGGTACGGCACCGGCTCGATCCAAGCCCCCGGGCCCAACCTTCGTCCCTCAGAGGGACCACTTGCCGCGAGGCGAGCATGGCGGGTCGGTGCCACCCAGCATTGTGGAGAGGCCCGCGTCACCTGCATCGGCCGGGTCGGGACCCTCGACCTC
>NZ_JBEXRZ010000033.1:0-47262 GCF_040613325.1 Streptomyces sp. NPDC006283
ACCGCGTGAGGCCGTCCGCCGACCCGGCCCCAGCACGTACCGCGGGACACGGCGCCGCAGCCCCGCGCAGCGGCGGCCCCCGGAGCCGGGGCGCGCGGCGCGGAGCTGCCGCCTGGGGGGTCGGGGCGACAGCCCTCAGGGCCCGTCAGGGTTCAGGGAAGGGGCGGGGTGGGGGAATGTCCTCCCCCACGCCCCGCCGGCGTCTCAGATGACCGTCGCGCTCGCCGACTCGGCGGGCGGCGCCTCGCCCGTCATGGACGCCTCCGTGGATTCGGAGGGCGCTGCCGCCGTGTCGCTCTCGGAGGGAGCGGTCTCGGTGTCCGTCGGCGACGGACTCGTGGGCGGTGTCTCCGTCACCGACGGAGTCGGCGTGGGCGAGTTCGGCGGCTTCGGGGAGGACTTCGTCGGCGTCGGCCGCGTCGGCGGCGTCGCCGGCTCCGAGCCCGACGGACTGCCCGGCCTCGACGAGCTCGACGACGGCCGCTCCCCCGGCTGCTGCGGGTCGCCCGTCGAGGAGCGGGTCGCGCCCGGGGTCGTCGGGTCCGTCGGCTTCTTGGCGTCGTCCTTGTCCTGGGCCGGGTCGGCACTCGTGTCGGCCGCCGGGTCGTCGAAGGTCCACTCGTCGTCGACGTCGTCCTCGTTCACCGGCTGGCCGTTGCGCAGGTTGTCGCCGGCGGGCTCCTCCTGATCGGAGGTCATGCCGAGCGTGACGACCGTGCCCAGGACGGCGGCGAGCAGCGCGCCCGCCCCCGCGGCGACGACGTTGCGGCGGGCACCACCGAGGAGGGCCGCGCGACGGCCGGCCGGGCGGGCGGGGCCGTCCGAGGCGGGCTCCTGCCGGGCGCCCACCGCCGTGGCGGCGGTGGACGGGGAGCCCGGGGAACCGCTCCGCAGCAGCTGCTTCGTCAGCGGCAGCCCCGGCACGCCCTTCGGAGGCGACACGGGTTCCGCTCCGACGGCGGGGGCGACGGGGGCGACCACGCCGGACTCGCGGTCGGTGACGAGGGCGAGGGCCCGGCGTCCGGCGACCGTACCGTTCTTGTCGGCGAGCGCGCCGCGCATGCCGATCGACGCCTCGAGCTCGGCGCGGGCCCGCTCCGGGTTTCCGGTGCAGAGGGCCAGGACGCCCAACTCGTGGTGGAAGTAGGCCTCTTCCGCGACCTCGCCGGCGATCCGCGCCGCCTCCGAGCCGACCCGCAGGGCGCGCTCCCACGCGGTCCAGTGGCGGCCGGCCGCGAAGGCGGGCGCGGCGCTGCGGGCGAGCAGGACCGCGGTGCTTGCGTGTCCGGCCTCGTGGCCGGGCACGAGGGCGCTCAGCGCGGCGAGCACGGCGTCCGACTCCGCCACGGCCCGCTCCGGTGTGACGGACGGGTGCCCGGCCCACCAGGTGTAGTGCTGCGCGGCGGTGTGGGCGCGGCCGACGGCGTCCTCGTCGTAGCCCTTCTCACAGAGCTGCGCCAGCACCCCGGCCGCGAGGCGGTAGCGCGGGCCGACCGGGGAGAGCAGACCGCAGCGCATCAGTTCGCCGAGCGCGGCGTCGGCGTGGGTGTCGCCGACGAGGGCGGGCAGGTGCGCCTGGTGCGGCACCTCGCCGCCGAGGGCGACGGCGAAGCGCAGGGTCTGGCGGGCCGAGTCGCTGAGCCGGGAGGCGAGGAGAGAGGCGGGCGCGGCCCCCTCCCCCAGCGTCGGCAGGGGCACGTCCTTGCCGCCCGCCGCCGCGAAGGGCGCGAACTCCTCGAACGCCTCCGGGTCCGCACGGAGCTCGTCGCACTGGCGCAGCAGAGCGGCCGCCTGCACGAAGCGCAGCGGCAGGCCCTCGGACTCGAACCAGAGGTCGCCCGCCCAGTTGGCCTCCTCCTCGGTCAGCGGCCGTTCGACGGTCTGCTGCAGCAGATCGAGCGCGGCGGCGCGCCCGAGGCCGCCGAGGAAGACCTCTTCGAGGTGGGAGTCCGCGGAGGGCGCGGCGACGTCCGGCGTGGCGGCGACGAGGAACGCACATTCGGGCGCGGCGTCGAGCAGTTCGTCGAGGGACGCGCCGCCGAATTCCAGGTCGTCGAGGACGACGATGGCGCCGATGTCGCGTACGAATCCGGCGAGTGCGTTCCGGTCGGGCCGGTGTCCGGGCGCGTCGTAGACGACCGTGAACAGATCCTGGAGCAGCTCCGCGGGCGACCGGTGGTGGCCGTTGAGACGTACGACACCGTCGGGTGCGAAGTCACCGCACTCCGCGGCGACGGCGTCGAGCAGCGCGCTGCGGCCCGAACCGGCGGGGCCGGTGAGCCGGACGGAGCGTCCGCGGCCGAGGAGCCGTACCAGCCGTTCACGCTCCTCGTCGCGCTCCAGCAGCGGAGGCCGGGGCGTGGCGGGGCCGGGAGGTACGGGCGGCTGCGCGGCGCGGCGGTGCTCGACGCGCTCCGCGGCGCTGCGCCGGGCCGGGCGGCCGGGCTGCTGTCCGGGCGGACAGGCCTCGATCTCGCTGCCGTCGACGGGGTTGACGGTGAGCAGGAGGTCGCCGGAGACGAGCTGGACCGTACGCGCGGGCGACGGCGTGGACGGCCCGAAGTCCGCCGTTATGGCGTCGCGCGGCGGTCGCGCCTTTCCGGCGGCCTCGCCGAAAGTGTCGTTGTCCATGGTCTAAGCCCCCAGATACGGTTCGCTCGGCCTTGTCTCCGCCAAGATCACTGTCTCTTGGTGGCACAGCCGCGTGAGGTGCCCTCCCGGCCTTCCCGCACGCCCTGTCGCCTCGGTCCGGAGCCCACCTCATGGGTCCGTCGAAAGGGCAGGCGATCGAACCCTAGACGCTCGCCCCGCATCGCGAAACCTGCGGGGTGCCGCCCGTCCCTGACGTCATGGTCTCGAAAGGATTGCGCCGCTCGCCCCGTTCGTGCACCGGTCGCACCCGACGGGACGATTCGCCCCTGCGCGGACGCCCGGTGCGCCACCGACGCGACCGGTGCGTCACCGACCCGGACACCGCTGCGTCATCGCCACGGTCGCCCGGTACGTCACCGCCCCGGACTCGGGCGGCCTCACACGCGCGGAAGCGATTCCGCAGCGAGGCCGCCCTCGATCGCGAGGATGCGGTGCAGCCGGGTGGCCACGAGCAGTCGCTGCATCTGCGGCGGCACGCCGCGCAGTACCAGCCGGCGCCCGCATCTGCCGGCCCGCCGGTGGGCGCCCATGATGACCCCGAGCCCGGTGGCGTCCCAGGAGTCGAGGTGGGTCAGGTCGAGCACCAGGTCGCCGACTCCGTCGTCGACGGCCGAGTGCAGGACCGTACGGGCGTCCGCCGCGCTGCGGACGTCGAGGCGGCCCCCGACGACCAGCTCGGCGTGGTCGCCCCTGATGTGCATATGCGCTCCCCGAGTGTGCTTACAGTGCCCCGTGCCGGCCCCGTATCGACTGTGTGCGGCTGACTGTTCTTCGTCTGTTTCTTCTCTGTCTTGCAACAACTGACTGCCACGTAGGCGGAGGGGTTGCTACTTGTAAGCGAACCGATACCGAATTCACCCCGGTGGGTGATGCCGAACCGGTCGATAACGTCGGTGCGGACGTCAGTGCTTGTAGAAGCCCTGCCCGCTCTTGCGGCCGATGTCACCGGCGTCCACCATCCGGCGCATCAGCTCCGGCGGTGCGAACTTCTCGTCCTGGGACTCCGTGTAGATGTTGCTCGTGGCGTGCAGCAGGATGTCGATGCCCGTCAGGTCGGCGGTGGCGAGCGGCCCCATGGCGTGGCCGAAGCCGAGCTTGCAGGCGATGTCGATGTCCTCGGCGGTCGCGACGCCCGATTCGTACAGCTTCGCCGCCTCGACGACGAGCGCGGAGATGAGGCGGGTGGTGACGAAGCCGGCGACGTCGCGGTTGACGACGATGCAGGTCTTGCCGACCGACTCGGCGAACTCGCGTGCGCGGGCGAGGGTTTCGTCGCTCGTCTTGTAGCCGCGCACCAGCTCGCAGAGCTGCATCATCGGGACGGGCGAGAAGAAGTGGGCGCCGACGACACGCTCCGGACGCTCCGTCACGGCTGCGATCTTGGTGATCGGGATGGCGGAGGTGTTGGAGGCGAGGACGGCGTCGTCCCGTACGAGCTTGTCGAGCGTGCGGAAGATCTCGTGCTTGATCTCGAGCTTCTCGAAGACCGCCTCGACGACGATGTCGGCGTCGGCGACGGCGTCCAGGTCGGTCGTGGTGGTGATGCGCGCCAACGCGGCGTCGGCGTCCGCCGCTTCGAGCTTCCCCTTGGAGACGAACTTGTCGTAGGACGACTTGATGCCGTCCGTGCCGCGGGTCAGAGCCTCGTCGGTGACGTCACGCAGGACGACGTCCCAGCCCGCCTGGGCCGAGACCTGCGCGATTCCGGACCCCATGAGTCCGGCCCCGATGACAGCGAGCTTCCTGGCCACTGCGGCACTCCCTTAACGACTGTCCTCAACGACTGTTTACCTGTGCGCTCTCTGGCGGAGATTAGCGTCCGTGAGGTGCCCCTGTGACCGTGAAGAGATGCGCGTCACGTCTCAGATGACGGACATCACACCGGGACGGGCCGTCAGGGGTACCGGACCGGGCGGGTGAGCACCTTCTCCCCCGGAAACTCCCCATCTCGCCGACGGGAACGAGGGTTTCGCGCGACACTTCTTCCGGTTTGCTCCGCTTGGCCACGTCCATGGCGATCCGCCCCATGACGGTGAGGCGGCCGACGACCCTCGCACCGGGGTGGCTCGACCCGCTCTCGCACCTGACGCCGCTCCGCTGTCCGGCGGACGCGGTACGGGGCTCGTACATCGGCGAGTACGCCAAGGTCACGACGCTCCACGGCGTGCTCGTCGCCGTCTCTTTCGCGGCACTGGCCGTGACGGTCGGCACACGTGCCGTCCACGGGGCCGGCGCTTAACTACGCTGGCCACATGGTCAATCTGACGCGCATCTACACCCGTACCGGCGACCAGGGCACCACCGCTCTCGGCGACATGA
The DNA here is from genome assembly GCF_040613325.1 of Streptomyces sp. NPDC006283. Taxonomy (NCBI): domain Bacteria; kingdom Bacillati; phylum Actinomycetota; class Actinomycetes; order Kitasatosporales; family Streptomycetaceae; genus Streptomyces; species Streptomyces sp. NPDC006283. The sequence goes on from NZ_JBEXRZ010000033.1 coordinate 4,972, forward strand.
GCCGGACCGCCAAGACCGATCTGCGGATCTCCGCGTACGCCGACGCCAACGAGGCCAATGCCGTCATCGGTACGGCCATCGCACTGGGTCAGCTCGACGACGCCGTGGTGAAAGTCCTCGTCCGCGTGCAGAACGACCTGTTCGACGTGGGCGCGGACCTCTCGACGCCGGTGGTCGAGAACCCCGAGTACCCGCCGCTGCGGGTCGAGCAGTCGTACATCGACAAGCTGGAGTCCGACTGCGACCACTTCCTCGAGCAGCTGGAGAAGCTGCGTAGCTTCATCCTCCCGGGCGGAACGCCTGGTGCCGCGCTGCTGCACCAGGCCTGCACCGTCGTACGGCGGGCGGAGCGCTCGACCTGGGCGGCCATGGAGGTGCACGGCGAGACGATGAACGGGCTGACGGCGACGTATCTCAACCGCCTCTCCGACCTCCTGTTCATTCTCGCCAGGGTGGCGAACAAGGAGGTCGGAGACGTGCTCTGGGTGCCGGGCGGGGACCGCTAGGGCTCCCCGGCGTCATGGGGCAGCCCGGACAGGGCCTAGCGCTCCGCGCGGGCCGGTTCCGGCTCCGGCTCCTTCGCCGGGGCCTTCTTCGGCCAGATCGCGTACGAGAGTGCGATCAGGCCGTGGATACCGGCCGCGCGCCACGCGGCGTACATCCAGCTCCGCAGCGATTCGGTCTGCCCCGCGTCGCCGACGTACCAGATCGCGATCTGCAGCAGCGCTGTGGCGACGGCCGCCGCCACCAGCGTGCCCAGCCAGATCCTGGCCTCGTGCCCCGCGCGGGCCATGCCGTGGCGCGGCGGCTTCGGCGGGGGCGGGGCGCCGGCGAAGCGATGCGCGGCGTGGCCGTCCAGCCACTTGATGGTGCGGTGGCCGTGACCGACCGTGTAGCCGATGTAGACCGCGGCCAGGCCGTGCTTCCAGCTCGGATCCGCGCCGTTCTTGAGGTCGATCGCGGTGACGACGAGCAGCACGACCTCCAGCAGCGGTTCGCACAGCAGCAGAGCCGCCCCGGTCCTCGGCATCTTCAGCAGGTAACGGACGGCCAGTCCCGCGGCGAGCAGCACCCAGAAGCCGATCTCGCAGATCACGATCAGCGCGACGATCACGACTGTTCTCCCTTCGTACGGTTCAAGCGTGTCGGTCCTCGGGGGCCGAATCGTCGTCGCCGGTGACGAACCCGCACTGCATCCTTCGATGTAGTGCAGGCTCACCCCGTACGCGGAGCCCTCGGGGCGTGGCGCCGTGTTTGATGGACGGGTGACCTTCCCCCGCCCCCACCGTGACGACGTCCTCGCGGCGGTCGCCGGTCTGCTCGGCGGCCTGCTGCTCTATGCGCTGGGGCTGCACAGCCAGGGCCCCGACCACGCGGTGCTGCCGACCCCGGTGACGCTGGTACCGCTCGTGGTGACGGCGTTTCTGGAACTGCTGCGGCGGACCATGCCGCGCACCGCGCTGCTCGTCGGCACGGTTGCCGTGATCGCCGACCAGCTCACCCGCGGCAGCATCGCGACGGTGCTGATGTTCGCGGACCTCGTGTACGCGGCCGTGGTCTACGGCACGCCCGCCTCCGCCCGGCGCATCCCGGTGACCACCGGGATGATCACCATCGCGGTGACGATCGGTTTCCTGGCCTGGTTCCGGGACCCGGCCGCATTGCTGATCGGCGTGATCACCGGTCTCGTCTCGTTCTTCCCCGCCGCCACCGGCGCGATCGTGCGCAACCACCGCGAGGCGGCGATCGCGGCCAGGCTGCGGGCCGAGCAGACCGCGCTGCTCGCGGAGATGGACCGCACCCAGGCCATCGCGGCCGAGCGCGCCCGGATGGCCCGTGAGCTGCACGACATGGTCGCCAATCACCTGTCGGCGATCGCGATCCACTCGACGGCCGCGATCTCCCTCGACGACGCGACGACCACGAAGCAGGCGCTGACGGTGATCCGCGAGAACAGCGTGGAGGGGCTGGCGGAGATGCGGCGGCTGATCGGGCTGCTGCGGGACAGCAGCGGCGACACGGAGCCTGCGGCGGCCCCGACCCTGGCGGGCCTGGACGCCCTGGTGGCGCAGGCCCGGACGAACGGCGCGGCCAGCGGGCTGACGTTCACCCTCGACGACGCGCGTGACGGCGACGGCCGGCTGCCCGCGCCCGTGGAGCTCGCCGCCTACCGCATCGTGCAGGAATCGCTCACCAACGCACTCAAGCACGCGGAGTCCGGCGAGGTGCGGGTCGAGGTGTCCGGCGGGGCGGGCGGGGAGGTGCGGGTGAGGGTGACCAGCCCGTTCGGCCGGCGACCCGGTCCGCGCGCCCCGGGCTCTGGCGCGGGGCTGGTGGGAATGCGGGAACGGGTGGCGCTGCTGGACGGGTCGTTCGAGGCAGGCCCGGCCGCGGGTCCGCCGGGCGGGCCCGAGAAGATCTGGTGCGTACGGGCGGCGCTGCCCGTGGTGAACGACAAGGAGCCCCCGGCATGACGGCGCACGCGGATGCCGCGCAGGACACCCCGCACACCCCCCGGATCCGGATCCTGGTCGCGGAGGACCAGAGCGCGGTACGGGCCGGCCTGGTGCTGATCCTGCGCAGCGCCCCCGACATCGAGGTGGTCGGGGAGGCCGGGGACGGCGAGGAAGCGGTGCGGCTGGCCCGCGAGCTGCGTCCGGATCTGGTGCTGATGGACGTACAGATGCCGCGGTTGGACGGGGTGTCCGCCACCCGTCAGGTGGTGGCGGAGGGCCTCGCCGACGTGCTGGTGCTGACCACGTTCGACCTGGACGAGTACGTCTTCGGGGCACTGCGGGCGGGGGCGTCGGGCTTTCTGCTGAAGAACACGGACGCCCACGACCTGCTGCGGGCGGTGCGCACGGTGGCACGCGGGGAGGGGCTGATCGCACCGGCCGTCACACGACGGCTGATCGCGGAGTTCGCCGCGCCCAGGCCCGTACGGTCTCCGGACGCGCCGGACCCTGCGGTCCTCGACGTCCTCACGAGGCGTGAGCGCGAGGTGCTCTCGTGCCTCGGGGAGGGACTGTCGAACGCGGAGATCGCACAGCGGCTCTCGATGGCGGAGGCGACGGTGAAGACGCACGTCAGCCGGTTGCTGGGGAAGCTGGAGCTGCGCAGCAGGGTGCAAGCGGCGGTCCTGGCGCAGGAGTTGGGCATCTGACGCCACCACGGACACCAGGGAGAACACCTTTGGTCTGGACCTATTGACGATTGGTCCAGACCACCCTAATCTCACCGAGCACGCTGCGGCGAGCCCCGCAGAGTGCGTGTGCACGGACCATCCCTGACATGTCCGCACCAACCTCGAGGAGCGTCCTTGAGTACCCAGACGCCACGAACCCCCCGCCCGAGAACCCGATTCAGATCCAGAGCCACCGCGGGCCTGACCGCGCTGCTGCTCCCCCTCGCCGCCATGGTGGGCCTCGCCTCGCCCGCCCAGGCAGCCACCTCCGCCACCGCCACCTACGCCAAGGCCTCCGACTGGGGTTCCGGCTTCGAGGGCAAGTGGACGGTAAAGAACACCGGCACCACGACGATCAACTCCTGGACCGTCGAGTGGGACTTCCCCTCCGGCACCCGCGTCACCTCGGCCTGGGACGCCACGGTCACCAGCTCGGGCGACCACTGGACCGCCAAGAACAACGGCTGGAACGGCACTCTCGCCCCCGGCGCCTCCGTCTCCTTCGGCTTCAACGGCAGCGGCTCCGGCTCGCCGTCCAACTGCAAGCTCAACGGCGCCTCCTGCGACGGCGGCAGCGTCCCCGGTGACAGCGCGCCCTCCGCTCCCGGCACCCCCACCGCCTCCGGCGTCACCGACACCTCGGTGAAGCTCACCTGGAGCGCGTCCACCGACGACAAGGGCATCAAGAACTACGACGTCCTGCGCGACGGCGCCAAGGTCGCCACCGTCACCGGCACCACGTACACCGACACGGGCCTGACCACCGGCACCGACTACTCGTACACGGTCCAGGCGCGCGACACCGCCGACCAGACCGGCCCCGTCAGCGGCGCCGTGGCGGTCCGCACCACCGGCGGTGGCACGGACCCCGGCCCGGGACCGGGCGACAAGGTGAAGCTGGGCTACTTCACCAACTGGGGTGTCTACGGACGCAACTACCACGTGAAGAACCTGGTGACCTCAGGCTCCGCGTCGAAGATCACGCACATCAACTACGCGTTCGGCAACGTCAGCGGCGGCAGGTGCACCATCGGTGACGCCTACGCCGACTACGACAAGGCCTACACCGCCGACCAGAGCGTCGACGGCGTCGCCGACACCTGGGACCAGCCGCTGCGCGGCAACTTCAACCAGCTGCGCAAGCTCAAGGCGAAGTACCCGCACATCAAGGTGCTGTGGTCGTTCGGTGGCTGGACCTGGTCCGGCGGCTTCGGCCAGGCGGTGCAGAACCCCGCCGCCTTCGCCCAGTCCTGCTACGACCTGGTCGAGGACCCCCGCTGGGCCGACGTCTTCGACGGGATCGACCTCGACTGGGAGTACCCGAACGCCTGCGGTCTGAGCTGCGACACCAGCGGCCCCGCGGCCTTCAAGAACATGATGCAGGCCATGCGCGCCAAGTTCGGCGCGAACAACCTCGTCACCGCGGCCGTCACCGCGGACGCCACGCCCGGCGGCAAGATCGACGCGGCCGACTACGGCGGCGCTGCGCAGTACATCGACTGGTACAACGTGATGACGTACGACTTCTTCGGCGCCTGGGCCGCCCAGGGCCCGACGGCCCCGCACTCGCCGCTCACCTCGTACTCGGGCATCCCGCAGGCCGGCTTCAACTCGGCCGAGGCGATCGCCAAGTTCAAGGCGAAGGGTGTGGCCTCGAAGAAGCTGCTGCTCGGCATCGGCTTCTACGGACGCGGCTGGACCGGCGTGACCCAGTCCGCACCGGGCGGCACGGCGACCGGCCCGGCGGCCGGCACCTACGAGCAGGGCATCGAGGACTACAAGGTCCTCAAGAACAGCTGCCCGGCCACGGGCACGATCGCCGGCACCGCGTACGCCCACTGCGGCACCAACTGGTGGAGCTACGACACACCGGCGACCGTCACCTCGAAGATGGGATGGGCGAACAACCAGGGACTCGGCGGCGCGTTCTTCTGGGAGTTCAGCGGTGACACCGCGAACGGAGAGCTGGTCGGCGCGATCAACAGCGGCCTCGGATAGAGCACGGGCCCGCTGACGACGAAGCCCGGGAGGCGTTCTCTCCCGGGCTTTGTCATGTACCGCTACGCGACGTTGACTCGCTGGCCGGGTGGCGCCGCCTCCAGCCAGGCGAGGAAGCCGGTCAGCGCGTCCTCGCTCATCGCCAGCTCCAGACGGGTCCCGCGGTGCACGCAGCCGAGCACGACAGCGTCGGACAGGAGCGCCAGCTCCTCCTCGCCCTCGGGAGTGCGGCGGGCCAGCACCTCGATCGCGGAGCGCTCGAGGACACGGCGGGGGCGGGGCGCGTACGAGAAGATCCGGAACCACTCGATCCGGTCGCCGCTGTAACGGGCGACGCCGTACACCCATCCCTTGCCGGTGGGGGTCCCCCCGGCGAAGCCAGGGGTGGCGTCCTGCCCCTCCGGGATGTTCCATCGGACGCTGCAGTCGAAGGTTCCCCCGGAACGCTGGATCAGCCGTCTTCGCAGTCCGAAGACGAAGAGCCCGATCACCACCAGGCCTACGACGCAGCCGCTCACAAGCAGAGCGAGGAACATCTCCACCGACCTCCTCGCTTCGTCCCGTAACCGAATATCACGTGCACCTGCATCGCCTCAGCCGCGGCACGGCCCGGAGGAGATCCGGGCCGGCCGCGGCTGAGGGACGAACCATTCGCGGGGTGCGTCTAGCGCACCGCCACCGCGCGCAGCCGGACGTCGGCGCGCCGCTCGGCGGCAGCATCCGTGTCCGACTTGGCGCGCTCCAGCGCACGCTCGGCGCGCTGGATGTCGATCTCGTCCGCCAGCTCGGCGATCTCCGCCAGCAGCGACAGCTTGTTGTCCGCGAACGAGATGAAACCACCGTGCACAGCGGCGACGACGGTTGCACCCTCGCTCGTACGGATGGTCACCGGGCCCGATTCCAGCACACCGAGAAGCGGCTGGTGACCGGGCATGACGCCGATGTCGCCGGACGTGGTGCGCGCGACGACCAGGGTGGCCTCGCCGGACCAGACACTGCGGTCCGCGGCGACCAGCTCGACGTGCAGCTCAGCAGCCAAGGTTGGCTCCTCGGGTCACCACCCGGCGGTTCAGCCGGGTGTTGGGTCATAAGTCTAGTAGGGACCTGAGCGCCGAAACGCTCCGGCCCGCCCCAGGCCTCTCGGCCAGGGATCCCGGGGTCGTCCCCGGGGGATACAGCAAGCGGCGTGCCGAAGGGGGCGGGACACGCCCGCCCCCTTCGGCGAGTCGGCCGACTCAGGAGACGCCGAGCTCCTTGGCGTTGGCCTTGAGGTCCTCGATGCCACCGCACATGAAGAACGCCTGCTCGGGGAAGTGGTCGTACTCACCGTCGCAGATCGAGTTGAACGCGGCGATCGACTCGTCGAGCGGCACGTCGGAGCCGTCCACGCCGGTGAACTGCTTGGCGACGTGGGTGTTCTGCGACAGGAAGCGCTCCACGCGACGGGCACGGTGGACAACCAGCTTGTCCTCCTCGCCCAGCTCGTCGATACCGAGAATCGCGATGATGTCCTGGAGGTCCTTGTACTTCTGCAGGATTCCCTTGACGCGCGTGGCGGCGTCGTAGTGCTCCTGCGTGATGTAGCGCGGGTCCAGGATCCGGGACGTGGAGTCCAGCGGGTCCACGGCCGGGTAGATGCCCTTCTCCGAGATCGGACGGGACAGAACCGTCGTCGCGTCGAGGTGGGCGAAGGTGGTGGCCGGGGCCGGGTCGGTCAGGTCGTCGGCGGGGACGTAGATCGCCTGCATCGACGTGATCGAGTGACCACGCGTCGAGGTGATGCGCTCCTGCAGCAGACCCATCTCGTCGGCCAGGTTCGGCTGGTAACCCACCGCGGACGGCATACGGCCGAGCAGGGTGGACACCTCGGAGCCGGCCTGGGTGTACCGGAAGATGTTGTCGATGAAGAAGAGCACGTCCTGCTTCTGAACATCGCGGAAGTACTCCGCCATGGTCAGACCGGCCAGGGCGACGCGCAGACGGGTGCCCGGGGGCTCGTCCATCTGACCGAAGACCAGCGCGGTCTTGTCGATGACACCCGAGTCCGACATCTCCTCGATGAGGTCGTTGCCCTCACGGGTACGCTCACCGACGCCCGCGAACACCGACACACCGTCGTGGTTGTTGGCGACTCGGTAGATCATCTCCTGGATCAGAACGGTCTTGCCGACACCGGCACCACCGAACAGACCGATCTTTCCACCCTTGACGTACGGGGTGAGAAGGTCGATGACCTTGACGCCGGTCTCGAACATCTCGGTCTTGGACTCGAGCTGGTCGAAGGTCGGAGCCTTGCGGTGGATGGCCCACCGCTCACCGATGTTGGCGTTCTCCTCGGGGACGTTCAGCACCTCACCGAGGGTGTTGAACACCTTGCCCTTGGTGAAGTCGCCGACGGGGACGGTGATGCCGTCGCCCGTGTCGGTCACCGGGGCCTGGCGGACCAGACCGTCGGTGGGCTGCATCGAGATCGCGCGGACCAGGCCGTCACCCAGGTGCTGGGCAACCTCGAGGGTCAGCGTCTTGAGCGCGCCGTCCTCGGCCGGGTCGGCGACCTGGACGGTCAGCGCGTTGTAGATCTCCGGCATCGCGTCGACGGGGAACTCCACGTCGACGACCGGGCCGATGACCCGGGCGACGCGGCCCGTGGCTACGGCCGTCTCAACAGAGGTCGTCATTACTTGTCACTCCCCGCGGTCGCGTCGGCCAGGGCGCTGGCGCCACCGACGATCTCGCTGATTTCCTGGGTGATTTCGGCCTGGCGGGCCGCGTTGGCAAGCCGGGAGAGGCTCTTGATGAGCTCTCCGGCGTTGTCGGTCGCCGACTTCATCGCGCGGCGGGTGGCGGCGTGCTTGGAGGCAGCCGCCTGGAGCAGCGCGTTGTAGATCCGGCTCTCGACGTAGCGCGGCAGCAGGGCGTCGAGGACGTCCTCGGCCGACGGCTCGAAGTCGAACAGCGGAAGGATCTCGCCCTTCGTGTCCGCCTCCTGCTGAGCCTTCTCGAGGCTGAGGGGCAGCAGCCGGTTCTGCACCGGCGTCTGCGTCAGCATCGAGACGAACTCGGTGAAGACGATGTGGAGCTCGTCCACACCACCCTCGGCCGTGTCCTTCTCGATCGCCGCGATCAGCGGGGCCGCGACCTTCTTGGCGTCCGCATATGTCGGGTTGTCGGTGAAGCCGGTCCACGACTCCGTGACCTTGCGCTCACGGAAGCCGTAGTACGACACACCCTTGCGGCCGACGATGTAGGCGTCGACCTCCTTGCCCTCGCCGCGGAGCCGCTCGGTGAGCTGCTCCGCCGCCTTGAGGGCGTTGGCGGAGTAGCCGCCGGCCAGACCGCGGTCGCTCGTGATGAGCAGGATCGCGGCCCGGGTCGGGTTCTCCGCCTCGGTGGTCAGAGCGTGCTTCGTCGTCGACCCCGTCGCCACCGCGGTCACCGCGCGGGTGAGCTCGGCCGCGTACGGCGTGGAGGCCGCCACCTGGCGCTGCGCCTTGACGATGCGCGAGGCGGCGATCATCTCCATCGCCTTGGTGATCTTCTTGGTCGCGGTGACGGATTTGATGCGACGCTTGTAGACCCGGAGCTGGGCTCCCATGAGTCAGGTCCCTTCCGTCGTCTACTTGGCGGTGCTGACCGGCGCGTCTTCGCCCAGAAGCTTGCCGTCCGAGGTCTCGAACTGCTGCTTGAACGCGGAGATGGCGTCAGCGACGGACTGGAGGGTGTCGTCCGACATCTTGCCGCCCTCGGCGATGCTGGTCAGAAGCTCCTTGCGCTCACGGCGCAGGTACTCCAGCAGCTCGGCCTCGAAGCGACGGATGTCGGCGACCGGGACGTCGTCCATCTTGCCGGTGGTACCGGCCCAGACGGAGACGACCTGCTCCTCGACGGGCATCGGCTGGTACTGGCCCTGCTTCAGCAGCTCCACCATCCGCTTGCCGCGCTCCATCTGCGCCTTCGAGGCCGCGTCCAGGTCGGAACCGAAGGCGGCGAACGCCTCCAGCTCGCGGTACTGGGCGAGGTCGACACGCAGACGGCCGGAGACCTGCTTCATGGCCTTGTGCTGGGCGGAACCACCCACACGGGAGACCGAGATACCGACGTTCAGGGCCGGACGCTGACCGGCGTTGAACAGGTCGGACTCCAGGAAGCACTGGCCGTCGGTGATGGAGATGACGTTGGTCGGGATGAACGCCGACACGTCGTTCGCCTTGGTCTCGACAATCGGCAGACCCGTCATCGAACCAGCGCCCATGTCGTCGGAGAGCTTGGCGCAGCGCTCCAGCAGACGCGAGTGCAGGTAGAAGACGTCACCCGGGTAGGCCTCACGGCCCGGCGGGCGGCGCAGCAGCAGGGACACGGCGCGGTAGGCGTCGGCCTGCTTCGAGAGGTCGTCGAAGATGATGAGGACGTGCTTGCCGTCGTACATCCAGTGCTGGCCAATGGCCGAGCCGGTGTACGGGGCGAGGTACTTGAAGCCGGCCGGGTCGGACGCCGGGGCGGCGACGATCGTCGTGTACTCGAGCGCGCCGGCCTCTTCCAGGGCGCCGCGAACGGACGCGATGGTCGAGCCCTTCTGGCCGATGGCGACGTAGATGCAGCGGACCTGCTTCTTCGGGTCGCCCGAACGCCAGTTGTCGCGCTGGTTGATGATCGTGTCGACAGCCAGGGCGGTCTTGCCCGTCTGGCGGTCGCCGATGATCAGCTGACGCTGGCCGCGGCCGATCGGCACCATGGCGTCGACGGCCTTGTAGCCGGTCTGCATGGGCTCGTGCACGGACTTACGGGCCATGACGCCCGGGGCCTGCAGTTCAAGGGCGCGGCGGCCCTCGGTCGCGATCTCGCCGAGGCCGTCGATCGGGTTGCCGAGCGGGTCGACGACGCGACCCAGGTAGCCCTCGCCGACACCGACCGAGAGGACCTCACCGGTGCGGGTGACCGGCTGACCCTCCTCGATGCCGTTGAACTCGCCGAGGACGATCGCACCGATCTCGCGCTCCTCGAGGTTGAGGGCGAGACCGAGGGTGCCGTCCTCGAACTTCAGCAGCTCGTTCGCCATGGCCGAGGGAAGACCCTCGACCTTCGCGATACCGTCGCCGGCCAGGCTGACCGTGCCGACCTCCTCGCGCGAGGCCGCGTCCGGCTGGTACGACTGGACAAAGTTCTCCAGCGCGTCCCGGATCTCCTCCGGCCGGATCGTGAGCTCCGCCATCTGGGTTCCCTGCTCTCCTTGTTGGGCCCGAAGTTTCTTTGGGGGTCTGGGGGCCGACCCCCAGGAATCTTCTGCAATCTCTGCACGGCCCAACCGGGCCGCTGGTCTTGCGTGTTCAGTTGGTGCGCACAGCAGTTGTGCCGGGCGTTGTCAGCCGGCGATGCGCCGCTGCGCCTCGTCGAGACGCTCCGCGATCGTGCCGTTGATGATCTCGTCACCGACGCGCACCGAGATCCCGCCGAGGACCGCGGGGTCCACTTCGAGGTTGAGGTGCATGTCACGGCCGTACATCCGCGCCAGACCGGCGCCGAGACGCTGCTTCTGCGCCTCGGTCAGCGGCACCGCGGAGGTGACGACGGCGACCATCCGGTCCCGGCGCGCCGCGGCGAGCTTGGACAGGGACTCGAGTCCCGCCTCCAGGCTACGTCCACGCGGGTGCGTGACGAGACGGACGACCAGACGCTCGGTGACCTGCTCGGCCTTGCCGCCGAGCAGACCGCCCAGCAGCTCGCCCTTGGCGGACGCCGTGGCCGACCGGTTGGTGAGCGCCGACCGAAGCTCGGTGCTGGACGACAGGATCCGGCCGAACCGGAACAGCTCGTCCTCGACGTTGTCGAGCACACCGGCCTTCTGCGCCGCGGAGAGGTCTGCGGTGTTCGCCAGCTCCTCGATCGAGTCGACCAGGTCGCGCGACTGCGACCAGCGGGACCGGACCATGCCCTTGACCAGGTCGGCGGTCTCGCCGCCGACCTGACCACCGAAGATGCGCCCGGCCAGCTCGGCCTTGGCCTCGCCGGCCTGCGCCGGGTCGGTCAGGACCCGACGCAGCGACACCTCACGGTCGAGCAGCGCTGTGACGGCGGCCAGCTCGCCGGCGAGCTTCGCCGCGTCGACCGACGTGTTGTCGACCAGCGCGTCGAGCGACTCGTGCGCGGCGGCCAGCGCCTCGCGGCTGGCTCCGTTCATCGGGTGGCCTCGGCCTTCGAAGCGCCGTCCTCGAGCGAGTCGAGGAAGCGGTCGATGGTGCGGCTCTGCCGGGCGTGGTCCTCGAGGGACTCGCCGACGAGCTTGCCGGCCAGGTCGGTGGCGAGCTTGCCCACGTCCTGACGCAGCGCCGCGGCCGCGGCCTTGCGGTCGGCCTCGATCTGGGCGTGGCCGGCCGCAATGATCTCCTCACGCTGCCGCTGGCCTTCCGCCTTCATCTCCTGGATGATCGCGGTGCCCTGCTCGGTGGCCTCCTGGCGCAGCCGAGCGGCCTCGTGACGGGCCTCGGCGAGCTGCGCCTTGTACTGCTCAAGGACGCTCTCAGCCTCGATCTTGGCCGCATCGGCCTTCTCGATGCCGCCTTCGATGGCCTCACGACGCTCTTCCAGAACCTTGTTGATGTTCGGGAGGAGCTTCTTCGCGAGGAAGAAGAAGACGATAGCGAAGGCGATCAGGCCGATGACGAGCTCGTCGAGGTGCGGAATGAGCGGGTTCTGCTCCTCCACAGCCGCGAGCTGCTGAACCAGAGGGTTCACATCAGTGCCTTCCGTAATGGGGTTGGGCTGTCGTCCGACGATCAGGCGCGGAAGACGAAGCCCATGACGATGCCGATGAGGGCAAGCGCCTCACAGAAGGCGAAACCCATGATCTGGTTGGTACGGATCAGGCCGGCCGCCTCGGGCTGACGGGCGAGGGCCTGGGTGCCGTTACCGAAGATGATGCCGACGCCGACGCCGGGGCCGATGGCGGCAAGGCCGTAACCGATGGAGCCGAGGTTGCCGGTGACGGCGGCAAGGGTCTGGGACATGCCAGTTCTTCCTTCTCTTTCACGGACCGGTGGGGGTTGGCCACCGGACGTCTTTTGGTCAGGGGGTCGGGTCGCTCAGTGGCTCTTGGCGAGCGCGCCCTGGAGGTAGCTGCAGGCCAGGAGCACGAAGACGTATGCCTGAACAGCCTGGATGAAGAGCTCGAAACCGGTCATGACGATGACCATCACGAACGAGGTGCCGGCGTAGATGATGCCGATGCCGTTGAGCAGGTACCAGCTGGCGAGGGTGAACATCACCAGCAGCATGTGACCCGCGAACATGTTCGCGAAGAGCCGGACCGCGTGAGTGAACGGCCGGATGAGCAGGTTCGAGAAGAGGTCGATGAACGAGACGAGCCACTTGACCGGACCCAGCGAGTTGTCGTAACCCGTGATGTTCTTCCAGCCGCCCACGAAACCGTGCGTCTTGAAGGTCAGTCCGACCCACAGCACGTAGACCAGCAGCGCCAGGCCCATCGGGTACGCGATGATCGACGTGACCGGGAACTGCGCGAGCGGGATCACGGACCAGAGGTTCATGATCCAGATGAAGAAGAACAGGGAGACCATCAGCGGGACGTACTTCTCGCCGTCCTTCTTGCCCATGATCTCGTACACGATCCCGCGGCGGACGAAGTCGTAACCGGCTTCACCGACCATCTGGAGCTTGCCGGGGACCAGCTTCGGCTTGCTGAACGCCGCCCAGAAGAACCCGACGACAACAATCGTCGCGATGAATGCCAGCAGCATGGGCTTGTTGAACTCGAAGCCGCCGACGGTGAAGATGGGCTTGAACAGGAAGGAATGGAGCCCGGGCGCCGGGAAGCCACAGTCCCTGAAGATCTGGCAGCTTGCGTCGAAGGCGAGCATCTGGGGGTCAGCACTCACCGCGGGCTCCTTCAGCGTGGCGCATAGGTACGGCAACCTCGTTGTGTCGGCGCGGCACGCGGCCGCGGTTCGGCACTGGACTGGTGTTTCGGATGTGGGGGCGGCTGTCAGGCGTTGAGCCTCGCGATGGAACAGGCGTCAGCTCAGATGCCCGCGCCCGCAGTGCCGCAGTTGGCACCGGACGATAGCAGGAAGGCGTGCGGCCATTTATCCCGCCCCTACCCCTCACGCCGCCGGTCCCGTCTTCACGGGGGTGTCACCCTTGGCGGACTCGGGGTCGACGTAAAGAATCTTCGTCTTCATGTAGGCACGTGCCTGCGCGGTGACCCAGACAATGGTCGCCGCGAGGAGCGTGAAGGCGAAGGCCTTGGCGTCGAACAGCGTGGTGTCCTTGAACGCCATCATGAAGACGAGAAGCAACAGCAGCTGCGCCGTATAGAGCATCAGCCCCATCGCCTGGAACAGGTGCGGAAAGTTCTTCGCCGTCCGCTGGAGCACCAGCATGCCCATCCCCATGAAGAGGATCACCACCAGGGTGCCGACAACGGCGCCGAGCGCTCCCTTTCCACCTGCGACCACACCACTGATCACAGCGGCGATCGCGCCGGCGGCAGCGGTGGGTACGGCGGCGAGGAGAAGAGTGCGTGCGTCGGTGGACGGCATGGCGGCAGCTCCGCTTGATGGTGGGGGCAGTGGTGTCGTCATGGACGAGCGTAGGCCCGGTCCGAGATGTGTCTCGGGGCCAACGGACCGTCGCACTACGGTCCTTCGGCTCTGTCTCCGGGTCTCGTGAACGGTATCACAAACTATTTGATGAGGTCTTTACCCAGTGGTGTGCCAACTCTCACACATGAGAGTGAAGGCGCGCGTGTGTGCACGACAACCGGGCGCTATGTCTGCTAATGAACCGTTTTCCCATCGACATCCGGCCGTTTCGGTTCGGGAGCCGCCTCTTTGCCACTCGGAAGCGGGCGCCGCCGACAGCCGGCGTTGACGCCATGCGCAGCCCCTGAGGCGGGCACAAGCCCACCCTCGCGCCGCTCCGTGGGGCAGGGCGCCGGCGAACGGCGCCTCAGCCCCGTGTGCCGGCCTTGCGCCGGTCCGGGAAGCGCGAGCGGGCGCCGATCGCCGTCGCGCCGTTGACTCCGCTCACGCCCACCCCGACCGGCACGCGGGGCTCGTCCTCGTAGTCGTCGGCGGCCGTGGCGGCGGGCTGCCCGGTCGCGGGCGCCTCCTGCGCCGTGCGGCGGCGGCGACGGTAACGCGGCGGGACGAAGCGCTCCGCCCAGCCGGGGGTGCGGGGGCTGAAGCGCGGCAGCAGCAGCAGGACGAGACCGATGGCGCTCAGGCCGGTGACGGCCAGCACGATCCACATCACCGAGTGGACCGAGTAGGCGACGACACCGAACGCGATCAGCGCCGACCAGAAGTACATGATCAGAACGGCCCGGCTGTGCGAGTGCCCGATCTCCAGGAGCCGGTGGTGCAGATGGCCGCGGTCCGCGGCGAACGGCGACTGGCCCTTCCATGTGCGGCGGACGATCGCCAGCAGCAGGTCGGCGACAGGGATCGCGATGATCGTCAGCGGCAGCAGCAGCGGAATGAAGACCGGCAGCGCCGCATGCGTGGCCTCGCGCGCGCTGCCTTCCCAGATCCTGAGGGCGTCCATGTCGACCTGGCCCGTCACGGAGATCGCGGCCGCCGCGAGCACGAGCCCGATCAGCATCGAGCCGGAGTCGCCCATGAAAATGCGGGCCGGGTGCATGTTGTGCGGAAGGAAGCCCAGGCACATGCCCATCAGGATCGCCGTGAACAGCGTCGCCGGGGACGCCGCCTCGATGCCGTAGCTGAACCAGATCCGGTACGCGTACAGGAAGAACGCTGCGGCGGCGATGCACACCATGCCGGCGGCGAGACCGTCCAGGCCGTCGACGAAGTTCACGGCGTTGATGGTGATGACGACCAGGGCGACGGTCAGCAACGTGCCCTGCCAACTGGTCAGCGACACGGTGCCGACGCCGGGGACCGGAATCCACAGGATCGTCAGACCCTGTACGACCATCACACCCGCGGCGATCATCTGGCCGCCGAGTTTGATCAGCGCGTCGATCTCGAACTTGTCGTCCAGGACGCCGATGATCCAGATCAGGGCGGCCCCGGAGAGCAGCGCACGCGGCTCGTTGGACAGCTCGAAGACGCTGTTGAGGTTCTCCAGATGATCGGCGACCAGCAGCCCCGCGCACAGCCCGAAGAACATCGCGATGCCACCGAGTCTCGGCGTCGGCTCGCGGTGCACGTCCCGTGCACGGATCTCGGGCATCGCCCCGGTGGCGATGGCGAATTTGCGCACCGGCCCGGTGAGCAGATACGTCACCGCGGCCGTGACGCAGAGCGTCAGCAGGTAATCACGCACGGGCTGCCCCACAGGAATCGCTGGCCATCTCAGCCCCACACCTTAGCTGTGGTAGCCACATGCTCGAGGACACACCGAGGCCGGGGATGGTTGCACGACTGCACCACAGCACTGCGGCTACCCCGAAAACGGCGGGAATCTCCCGACCATTTCCCGCACCTGCTCCCGGATGTCCCGCGCCTGCTGCTCGTCCCGCAGCGCGGCCGTGAACAGGGCCGCGATCCGGATCATCTCCGGCCGGCCCATGCCCTGGGTGGTGACGGCGGCGGTGCCCAGCCTGATGCCGCGGCCGTCCCCGTAGGGCAGCGCGCAGGTGTCCAGGACGATGCCCGCCGCGGCGAGACGTCCCCGGGCCGTCCTGCCGTCGACGCCGAACCCGACCGGGTCCGCGCCGACGAGGTGGGTGTCCGTGCCGTCCGTCAGCACCGTGAACCCCTCGGCCGCGAGCGCCTCCGCCAGCGCCCGCGCATTGGC
This sequence comes from Streptomyces sp. NPDC006283, assembly GCF_040613325.1. Classification (NCBI taxonomy): domain Bacteria; kingdom Bacillati; phylum Actinomycetota; class Actinomycetes; order Kitasatosporales; family Streptomycetaceae; genus Streptomyces; species Streptomyces sp. NPDC006283. The sequence continues at coordinate 20,930 of NZ_JBEXRZ010000033.1, forward strand.
GACCACCTGATGGGCGTACGCGGTGAACGCCGGCGTCTCGGCCTCCCCGAAGGCGACGGCCTTGGCGGCGATCGTGTGCATCTGCGCGCCGCCCTGCGTGAACGGGAAGACCGCGCGGTCGATCCGCTGGGCGAGCTCCGCGCCGCACAGGATCATCCCGCCGCGCGGGCCGCGCAGCACCTTGTGGGTGGTGGCGCAGACCACGTCGGCGAACGGGACGGGGTTCGGCGCCGCGCCGCCGGCGACCAGCCCGATCGGATGGGCGGCGTCCGCGATCAGATAGGCGCCGATTTCGTCGGCGATGTCACGGAACTGCTCGTAGTCGAGGTGGCGGGGGTAGGAGATCGAACCGCAGACGATCGCCTTGGGCCGGTGCTGGCGGGCCAGGTGACGCACCTGGTGATAGTCGATCAGCCCGGTCTCCGCGTCCACGCCGTAGCCGACGAAGTCGAACCACCGGCCGGAGAAGTTCGCGGGCGAACCGTGCGTGAGGTGGCCGCCGTACGGGAGACCCATGGCGAGCACCGTGTCGCCCGGCCGCAGCAGCGCCGCGTACGCCGCGAGGACCGCGGAGGAGCCGGAGTGGGGCTGCACATTGGCGTGCTCGGCGCCGAACAGTGCGGTGGCGCGCTCGATCGCGATGCGCTCGGCGGCGTCGACGAGTTCGCAGCCGCCGTGGTGGCGGGCACCGGGATAGCCCTCGGCGTATTTGTTGGCGAGCGGCGAACCGAGGGCGGCGAGAACCGCGGGCGAGGTGAAGTTCTCCGCGGCGATGAGCTGGAGCGTGCCGGCCTGCCGTTGCGTCTCGCCGAGGATGATGTCCGCGATCTGCGGGTCCTGGCGGCGCAGCGCGTCGAGGAGGGGGGCGGGGTGGGCGGGCGCTTGCGCTGTCTGCGTCTGCACGTGCGCTTCACGGGTGACGGACATGACGGCTCCGGTCCTCGGGCCTGTGCTGCGGCCCCTCCAATGTAGAACCGGGTGGTCGCGGACGCGCGGTGTATGCGGGAGTTCGGGGAGTCGGCGAAGCGGGACGTACGGCGCCCGCGGCGGACCTGTCCCCCGTACGGCCGAGCGGCCCGCGTGGCCTCACGGCCGCGCCGGAACCCCCGTCAGCGCCGTGACGACCGGGTCCAGCGCCTGGTGGATCTCGTCGCCGATCGAGCGGAAGAAGGTGATCGGCGCCCCGTACGGGTCGAACACCTCGTCCGCGTCCGGGCTCGGCGCGAGCAGCCACCCGCGTAGAGCCGCCGCCGCGCGCACCAGCGCACGCGCACGCTCCACCACGCCGTCCTCCCGGGGGTCGGGAAGGGTCGCCGGGTCTATGGCCCGCACGAGGCGGGTGAACTCCTTGAGGGTGAAGGTGCGCAGGCCCGCCGAGTGGCCCATCGAGATGACCTGCGCCCGGTGGTCGCGGGTCGCGGTGAGGACCAGGTCCGCGCGGATGACGTGCTCGTCGAGCAGCTCGCGTCCCATGAAGCCGCTCGCGTCCGCGCCGAAGTCGGCGAGGACGATCTCGGCGTTGGCCTCCATGGGGGCGCCCTCGTGGCCCCAGGTGCCCGCGCTCTCCACGATCAGGCCGCCCGTGAGGGGATCGCCGAGGCGGTCGCTCAGGGCATGGCGGGTCAGCCGCTCCGTGATGGGCGAGCGGCAGACGTTGCCGGTGCTGACGTGGAGGATGCGGAAGGTCGATGCCGTGCTGCCGGTTTCCGCTATGCCACGCCCCTGTGGGGCGGTCAATTGGCCACCTCGAGGTCTGGTACCACCTTGCGCAGTTCGTCCGCGGAGAGAGCTCCCTCTCGCAGCAGCACGGGCACCTTGCCCGTGACGTCGACGATCGAGGACGGCACGATGCCGGGGGTGGGGCCGCCGTCCAGGTAGACGGAGACGGAGTCGCCGAGCATCTCCTGCGCGGCGTCGCAGTCCTCGGGCGAGGGGTGTCCCGTGAGGTTGGCGCTGGAGACCGCCATGGGGCCGACCTCGGTGAGCAGTTCGATGGCGACGGGGTGCAGCGGCATCCGGATGGCGACGGTGCCGCGGGTGTCCCCCAGGTCCCACTGCAGGGACGGCTGGTGCTTGGTCACCAGTGTCAGCGCACCCGGCCAGAAGGCGTCGACGAGCTCCCACGCCTGCTCGGAGAAGTCCGTGACCAGCCCGTGCAGGGTGTTCGGAGAGCCGATGAGGACAGGGGTGGGCATGTTGCGGCCGCGCCCCTTGGCGTCGAGGAGGTCCGCGACGGCCTCGGTGGTGAAGGCGTCCGCGCCGATGCCGTAGACGGTGTCGGTGGGCAGCACGACAAGCTCGCCGCGGCGGACGGCAGAGGCTGCCTCGCGCAGGCCGGTGATGCGATCCGTCACGTCGTTGCAGTCGTATCGCCGAGCCATCAGCGGGCCTCCTCGTGCGTGTACTTGGTCATGGCGTTGCCTTGCGGGCGGTCGCGAACCGCGGCCGCCTGTTCAGGTCGGGGTGGTCGGCGGCGTCGGCCCAGCCGGATTCCTCGTTGAAGATCCACGGCACCTGGCCGCCCTGCGTGTCCGCGTGCTCGATGACGACGAGCCCGCCGGGACGGAGCAGCCGGTGCGCGGTGCGCTCGATGCCGCGGATGGTGTCGAGTCCGTCCTCGCCGGAGAACAGGGCCATCTGCGGGTCGTGGTCGCGGGCTTCCGGTGCGACGTACTCCCACTCGGTGAGCGGGATGTACGGCGGGTTGGAGATCACGAGGTCGACCTGGCCGTCGAGCTCGGGGAGCGCGGAGAGCGCGTCGCCCTGGTGGACGGTGACCCTGGAGCCTTCCGCGTTCTTACGGGTCCACCGCAGCGCGTCCTCGGACAGCTCCACCGCGTGCACCCGCGAACGCGGCACCTCCTGCGCCATGGCCAGCGCGATGGCGCCGGAGCCGGTGCACAGGTCGACGATCAGCGGCTCGACGACGTCCATGGCCCGTACGGCCTCTATCGCCCAGCCGACGACCGACTCGGTCTCGGGCCGGGGTACGAAGACGCCGGGGCCGACCTGCAGCTCCAAGAAGCGGAAGAAGGCCCGCCCGGTGATGTGCTGGAGCGGCTCGCGCGCCTCGCGGCGGGCGACGGCCTCCCAGTAGCGGGCGTCGAAGTCCGCGTCCTTGACGTTGTGCAGCTCTCCCCGCTTCACGCCGTGGATGTAGGCGGCGAGCTCCTCCGCGTCGAAGCGCGGCGACGGCACGCCGGCGTCGGCCAGCCGCTGGGTGGCCTGGGCCACCTCGGCGAGCAGCAAGGTGCGGGGGCCTGGGGGGCGGCCCCCGGAGTGTGACTGCACGTCGGTCCTCCGAGCACTGCAGGGGGTGGTTACTGCGCGGCCGCGAGCTTCGCCGCGGAGTCCGCGTCGACGCACGCCTGGATCACGGCGTCCAGATCTCCGTCGAGTACCTGGTCCAAGTTGTACGCCTTGAAGCCGACCCGGTGGTCCGAGATCCGGTTTTCCGGGAAGTTGTACGTCCGGATCTTCTCGGAACGGTCCACCGTGCGGACCTGGCTGCGGCGGGCGTCCGCGGCCTCCTTCTCGGCCTCCTCCTGTGCCGCGGCGAGCAGCCTGGAGCGCAGGATACGCATCGCCTGCTCCTTGTTCTGGAGCTGGCTCTTCTCGTTCTGGCAGGAGGCGACGATGCCGGTCGGCAGGTGCGTGATGCGCACCGCGGAGTCGGTGGTGTTGACGGACTGGCCGCCGGGGCCCGACGAGCGGTAGACGTCGATCCGCAGGTCGTTGGCGTGGATCTCGACGTCGATCTCCTCGGCCTCCGGCGTGACGAGCACACCGGCGGCGGAGGTGTGGATACGGCCCTGGGACTCGGTCGCGGGCACCCGCTGCACGCGGTGCACCCCGCCCTCGTACTTCATCCGCGCCCAGACGCCCTGGCCGGGCTCGGTCGCGCCCTGGCCGCCCTTGGTCTTCACCGCGACCTGGACGTCCTTGTAGCCGCCCAGCTCGGACTCGGTGGCGTCGATGATCTCGGTCTTCCAGCCGACACGCTCCGCGTAGCGCAGGTACATGCGCAGCAGGTCGCCGGCGAACAGGGCGGACTCGTCGCCGCCCGCGCCGGCCTTGACCTCGAGGATGACGTCCTTGTCGTCGCTGGGGTCGCGCGGGACCAGCAGCAGCCGCAGCTTCTCCGTGAGCTCCTCGCGCTGCTTCTCCAGCACCTTCACCTCGGCGGCGAAGTCCGGGTCGTCGGCGCCCAGTTCACGGGCGGTCTCGATGTCCTCACCGGTCTGCTTCCAGGAGCGGTACGTGCCGACGATGGGCGTCAGCTCGGCGTAGCGCTTGTTCAGCTTGCGCGCGTTCGCCTGGTCGGCGTGGACCGAAGGGTCGGCGAGCTTCTTCTCGAGATCGGCGTGTTCGCCGATCAGTTCCTCGACCGCCTCGAACATTCGGGGGCTCCTGGTTTCAGTACGCGTGGGTGGCTGCTCAGAACGGACAAAGCGCCGGCCCCGGCCCCCCGGACGGGGCGGCCGAGGGCCGGCGCAGTGGCGCGCTACTTCTTGGCAGCAGCCTTGCCGAAGCGGGCCTCGAAGCGGGCCACACGGCCACCGGTGTCGAGGATCTTCTGCTTGCCCGTGTAGAACGGGTGGCACTCGGAGCAGACTTCGGCGCGAATGTTGCCGCTCGAGATCGTGCTACGGGTGGTGAACGACGCGCCGCAGGTGCAGCTGACCTGGGTCTCGACGTACTCGGGGTGGATGTCGCGCTTCAAGGTGTCTCCTAGTTTCGGGAGGGCACCGGGTCGTACGTGCGGATTGCTCGTACGTGAACCGGGGCCGACGTACCAGTCTGCCAGGACCGGCCGTATCTCCCAAAACCGGGGTGGTCACGGAAGTATTCCTGGCGGCCGAAGCGGGTATGAACGCTCTTTCGCGCCGGTTCGCAACCGCGCGCATCCGGGTCGTCCTCAGTCACTGCCCACGACGGACGCGGCATCGCCCTTGTCGCCGGCCGAGTCCTCGACCGCGGAGGCGGGGATCGGCCTGTCCCGCTTGAGCGCTCTCCACACCTGATCGCCGCCGGCCTCGACCGGGATGACGCGGTTGGGGTCGTCCGGGTCGTACTTCACCGGCATCGTGATCATGTCGACGTCCTCGGCGCCCAGGGCGCTGAGCCCCTTGGCAAAGCCCATCAGCTCGTTCACCGAGTCGAGCTCGGAGTCGGGAGTGATCGCCTTCGTGCCGGCGTCCGCGAGGCCGAGGAGCTTCTTGGGGCTGCTGAAGACGCCGACGTCCTTGACCTGGTTGATGAACGCCTTGATGAACGCCTGCTGAAGCTGGATGCGCCCTAGGTCGCTGCCGTCCCCCACGCTCTTGCGGGTGCGTACGAGGCCGAGGGACTGCTCGCCGTCGAGCGTGTGGGTGCCGGGCGGGAGGTTCAGATGGCTCTTGGTGTCGTTGATCGGCTGCGTGGTGGTGATGTCGACGCCGCCGAGCTCGTCGATGAGCTTCTTGAAGCCGGTGAATTCGACCTCGATGAAGTGGTCCATGCGGATGCCGGACATCGCCTCGACGGTCTTCACCGCGCAGGCGGGACCGCCGACCTCGTACGCCGTGTTGAACATGGCCCGCTGCGCGCCCGCGACCGCCGTGCCGTCACGGCCGGTGCACTTCGGCCGCTCGACGAGCGTGTCACGCGGCACGGAGACGACGCTCGCCGTCTTGCGGCCCTGGTAGACGTGCACGACCATCGCGGTGTCCGAACGGGCGGCGCCTTCGTCGGCGCCGTATTCGGAGTTCGCGCCGGAGCGGGAGTCGGAGCCCAGGACGAGGATGTCCATGGAGCCGTTGTCGATGTTCTTGGGGCGGTCGGTCCCCAGGGCCTGGTTGATGTCGATGCCCTGGAGGTTCCCGTTGAGCTTGAACCACAGAAGGCCGAGGCCACTGCCGCCGACGAGCACCATGGCTGCGGCCGCCCAGGCGACGGCCGTCCACACCCGGCGCGCCGTGGAGGGCTTCTTGCGGCGTCTGCCGCGGCGTGGGGGTCCCCCCAAGCCCCCTGAGCGCAGGGGGAGTATTCGCCCGCCGGTGCTGGTGCTCTGCTCGGTCATGCTCTCCTCGGCTCTCGCTGTTCCCGCTACCCCCGGGGGTGGTGATCAGGCGCGGTTCCCGGCATTTCGTCGCTTCTTCGGACGTCGCTCGTCCCGACGTCGAAGCGAGAAGCGTCGCACGAGCGGATGAGAGGCCGGTAAGAACGCGTCGGGCCCACCGCGCGCTGCACGGTGGGCCCGAAGAAGTGCTCGAGGAGGCCGCTTTCTCACCCTCACCAGCGGTTTCTGCCGACGGGGACGGAGTGGCGGGACTCCCCCGCCGGGCCCTCGACGGGCCCGGCGGCTGTGGCGGAGATCTCCCGGCGAGGGACCTGCGCCGCTTGAGGCGTCTCAGTCGTTGCCGTTGCCGGCGGACGGAGTCGTCTTCTGGATCTGGAGCAGGAACTCGCCGTTCGACTTGGTCTGCTTCATCTTGTCCAGCAGCAGCTCGATCGCCTGCTGCTGGTCGAGGGCGTGGAGCACTCGGCGCAGCTTCCAGGTGATGGCCAGCTCGTCGCTGCCGAGCAGGATCTCTTCCTTACGCGTACCGGACGCGTCGACGTCCACCGCGGGGAAGATCCGCTTGTCGGCGAGCTTCCGGTCGAGCTTGAGCTCCGCGTTGCCGGTGCCCTTGAACTCCTCGAAGATCACCTCGTCCATGCGCGAACCGGTGTCGACCAGCGCGGTGGCCAGGATGGTCAGGGATCCGCCGTCCTCGATGTTGCGCGCCGCACCGAAGAAGCGCTTCGGCGGGTAGAGCGCGGTCGAGTCGACACCACCGGACAGGATGCGACCGGAGGCCGGGGCCGCGAGGTTGTACGCACGGCCGAGGCGGGTGATCGAGTCCAGCAGGACGACCACGTCGTGACCCAGCTCGACGAGGCGCTTGGCGCGCTCGATGGCCAGCTCGGCGACGGTGGTGTGGTCCTCTGCGGGGCGGTCGAAGGTCGAGGAGATGACCTCGCCCTTCACCGACCGCTGCATGTCGGTGACCTCTTCCGGACGCTCGTCGACAAGGACGACCATCAGGTGGCACTCGGGGTTGTTGTGGGTGATCGCGTTGGCGATCGCCTGCATGATCATGGTCTTGCCGGTCTTCGGCGGAGCCACGATCAGGCCTCGCTGGCCCTTGCCGATCGGCGCGACGAGGTCGATGATCCGGGTCGTCAGCACGCCCGGGTCGGTCTCGAGACGCAGTCGGTCCTGCGGGTACAGCGGGGTCAGCTTGTTGAACTCGGGGCGGCCGCGGCCCGATTCGGGCGCCATGCCGTTGACCGAGTCCAGTCGGACCAGCGCGTTGAACTTCTCGCGGCGCTCGCCCTCCTTGGGCTGACGCACGGCACCGGTGACGTGGTCGCCCTTGCGCAGGCCGTTCTTGCGGACCTGGGCGAGGGAGACGTACACGTCGTTCGGGCCGGGCAGGTAGCCGGAGGTCCGGATGAACGCGTAGTTGTCGAGGATGTCCAGGATGCCGGCGACGGGGATCAGGACGTCGTCGTCGGAGACCTGCGGCTCGCCGGTCGCGAAGTCGTCACGGCCACGGCGGCCACGGCGGTCGCGGTAGCGGCCACGGCGTCCACGGCGGCCACCGGCCTCGTCGTCGAAGTCGTCCTGGGGGCCGGTGCCCTGCTGGCCGCCCTGGCGCTGCTGGCGCTGGCCGCCGCCGCCCTGCTGCTGGTCGTCGCCCTTGCCGCGCCGGTCACGCTGACGCTCGCGGCGGTCACCGCGCTCGCCACGCTCACCGCGGTCACCGCGGTCGCCACGCTCACCGCGGTCGCCGCGCTGACCGCGCTCCTGGCGGTCACGGCGGCCCTCCGCGGTGTCCACGGCGGTCTCGGCCTTGGCCTCGGGCTGTGCCTCGGTCCTGACCTCGACGGCGGTGTCGCCCCGGCTCTCGGCACGGGTCTCCGGGCTGCCCGCCTGGGCGGTGGCACGGCGCCGGCGGCGCTCCCCGGCCGGCTGGTCGTCGCTGGCCGGCTGTCCGGGGATGTCGATCTGCTGCTGGGCGACAGCCTTCTCGGGCTTGTCGGCCTTCTCTGCCTTCTCGGCCTTCTCCGCGGCGGGGGCGGCGGCCTCGTCGCCCGTGCGCGCCTTGGAGGTGGCGCGGCGCTTGGGCTTGGCGACGGCCTCGGTGCCCGCGTCGGCGCTCTTCGCCGGGGAGCCCCCTGCGGCCTGCGCCTCCTTGATGACCTCGATCAGCTGGCTCTTGCGCATACGCGCGGTGCCCCTGATGCCGAGGCCGGACGCGACCTGCTGCAGCTCGGCCAGGACCATGCCCTCGAGGCCGGTGCCGGAGCGGCGGCGCCGTGAGGTGGTGCCGGAGGCAGCACCTGCGGCGGGCGCGGCGTTGTCGACCTTGTCGTCGGCAGTCACGCCCATCAGATCGGTGGTGTCGCTCACGAAGGGTCCTTCCCTGGAGCGGACGTCGGCCTTCTGGCTCGGCGACCGGTTGTGCTGTCCGGCTGCGGTCCTGGGTGGTGGACCGAACCGGAGCGGTGGTCCCGCCGGAAATTTGACGGCGGAGAGATACATGCGTACGTGCAAGGTCCGGCTCGAGGTCCCCCTGCTCGGCCCACTCCTGGAAAAGCGAGGGGTGTCGTGCCGGTTCCGGAGCGTGCTCGAAACTGCTCAGGCAGGCTGCTCAGGCAGTTTGGGGAGGCTCCCGGAGAATGTTGGTCCCGAAGGGGGACACGAAGCACCGCGCCTCAACGACGACGGTTGCAGACTTGAGATTAACACTACCGGCTCCAACAAACATTCCCCCTCTCCAGCACCGGCAATCGTGTGGCAGTCGTGTCGCTAGGGCGCCAGCGGCAGGACGCTCGCTCCCGCGGCGTCGAAGGCCAGCCGGTTGGCCGCCCAGCCCTCGCCCGCCAGTTGTGCGACCTTGTCGGCCGCACTGTCCTCGGCCAGCGCGAGCACCGTGGGGCCCGCACCGGAGATGACTGCAGGGACGCCGTCGGCGCGCAGTCGGTTCACCAGGTCGATGCTCTGCGGCATGGCCGGGGCGCGGTACTCCTGGTGGAGCCGGTCCTCCGTGGCGGGCAGCAGCAGCTCAGGACGCCTGGTCAGGGCCTCGACGAGGAGGGCGGCACGGCCGGCGTTGGTGGCGGCGTCCCCATGGGGGACGGTGCGCGGCAGCAGGCCGCGGGCCGTCTCGGTGAGCACCGGCTTGCCGGGCACGAAAACCACCGGAACGACGGAATCGGCGGGATCCATCCTGATCGCGCGCGCCGCTCCCGCCTCGGTCCAGGCGAGGGTGAAGCCGCCGAGGAGGCAGGCCGCGACATTGTCGGGGTGGCCCTCGATCTCGGTGGCGAGCTCCAGCAGGGCCGCGTCGTCGAGTTTCGCGTCCCCGCCTATCGTCACGGCGCGGGCGGCGACGATGCCGGCGCAGATCGCGGCGGAGGAGGAGCCGAGGCCGCGGCCGTGCGGGATGCGGTTGGCGCAGACGATCTCAAGGCCGCGCGGCTGTCCGCCGAGCAGGTCGAAGGCCGTGCGGAGAGCCCGTACGAGCAGGTGCTTCTCATCGCGGGGCAGGGTCGACGCGCCCTCACCGGCGATGTCGATGTGCAGACCGGAGTCCGCGACCCGGACGACCACGTCGTCGTACAGACCGAGCGACAGTCCCAGGGCGTCGAAGCCCGGACCGAGATTGGCGCTGGTTGCGGGGACGCGCACCCGGACGGCGGCGGCGCGGAACGCTGGACCGGCCATCGCTCGACGACTCTCCTTGGTTCTGAACTGCGGGATGTACAAGATTTGTTCGAGAGGCTGCAACACCCGTGGGCCTCGGCGGCGGGAACACCGCGACGGCAACAACACCGCGCATATGCGGGGGCCGGGTTCGAGTACAGCCTATCGAAGGAAGGTTCACCTGCGACATAGGGCGCACAGGAGGCGCACGATGCGTGTCGCGAGCCTCCTGTGCCTCTACGCACGGCGTTGTCCTGGTTGCCATACTTTCCAGTAGGCCAACTGGCCGGGTCCGAGGGCCCGTCCGGCGACCAGGACGCGGCTTCGGCCATGATCCGGCGAACGGGCCTACGCGGCCCGCCGGCCGGGACGGAACGGGATCAGGCCAGTCCGAGCCGCTCCGCCGCCGCGGCGGCGTCGACCGGGACGGTGACCGGCTGGGGCGCTCCGGCGACCGCCCAGTCGGGGTCCTTCAGGCCGTTGCCGGTGACCGTGCACACGATCCTCTGGCCCGGGTCGACCTTGCCCTGCTCGGCGGCCTTCAGCAGACCGGCGACGGAAGCGGCCGAGGCCGGCTCGACGAAGACGCCCTCCTGGGACGCCAACAGCCGGTAGGCACGCAGGATTTCACGGTCCGTCACCTCGTCGATGAAGCCCCCCGACTCCTCGCGGGCGGCCAGCGCCTGTGACCAGGAGGCCGGGTTGCCGATACGGATGGCGGTGGCGATCGTCGACGGGTCCTTGACGACCTCGCCGCGCACGATCGGAGCGGAACCGGAGGCCTGAAAACCCCACATACGAGGGGTTTTGGTGGACATGCTGTCCGCCGCGTACTCCTTGTACCCCTTCCAGTACGCCGTGATGTTGCCGGCGTTGCCGACGGGCAGTACGTGGATGTCGGGGGCGTCGCCGAGCGCGTCGACGATCTCGAAGGAGGCCGTCTTCTGGCCCTCGATGCGGTACGGATTGACCGAATTGACCAGCGCCACCGGGTAGTTCTCCGAGAGGCTGCGGGCAAGGTTCAGGCAGTCGTCGAAGTTGCCGTCGACCTGGAGGATCTTCGAGCCGTAGACCAGCGCCTGCCCCATCTTGCCGAGCGCGATCTTGCCCTGCGGCACGAGGACCGCGCAGACCATGCCCGCGCGCACCGCGTAGGCGGCGGCGGAGGCGGAGGTGTTGCCGGTGGAGGCGCAGATGACGGCCTGCGCGCCCTCCTCCTTGGCCCGGGTGATGGCCATCGTCATGCCGCGGTCCTTGAAGGACCCGGTGGGGTTGGCGCCCTCGACCTTGAGGTGCACCTCGCAGCCCGTGCGCTCGGAAAGGACCTGCGCCGGGACGAGCGGCGTACCACCCTCACGGAGCGTGACGACCGGCGTCGTGTCCGTGACCGGAAGACGGTCCTGGTACTCCTCGATGATGCCGCGCCACTGGTGGGTGCCGTTGGTGGTCATGGGTCCCTTACTCCCCTTCAACACGCATGATGCTGGCGACACCGCGCACGGTGTCGAGCTTGCGCAGCGCCTCGACGGTCCCGGAGAGGGCGGCGTCGGGCGCGCGGTGGGTGACGACGACGAGCGATGCCTCGCCGTCCTTGCCCTGCTGGCGCACCGTATCGATGGATACGCCGTGCTCGGCGAAGACCGTCGCGACCTGGGCGAGAACGCCCGGCTTGTCGGCCACGTCGAGGCTGATGTGGTACCGCGTCACCACGTCGCCCATGGGGCTCACGGGCAGCTGGGTGTAGGCGGACTCGCCGGGGCCCGTCGCCTCGGCGAGCTTGTTGCGGCACACGGCGACGAGGTCGCCGAGGACGGCGGACGCGGTGGGCGAGCCGCCGGCGCCGGGGCCGTAGAACATCAGCTGACCCGCGGCTTCCGCCTCGACGAAAACGGCGTTGTACGCCTCGCGGACGGAGGCGAGCGGGTGGCTGAGCGGGATCATCGCGGGGTGCACGCGGGCCGTGACGGACCGGCCGTCGGCGGCGCGCTCGCAGATGGCGAGCAGCTTGACGGTGCAGCCCATCCGCCGCGCCGACGCCATGTCGGCGGCGGTGACCTCGGTCAGGCCCTCGCGGTAGACGTCGTCGAGGCGTACGCGGGTGTGGAAGGCGATCCCGGCGAGGATGGCGGCCTTGGCGGCGGCGTCGAAGCCCTCGACGTCGGCGGTCGGGTCGGCCTCCGCGTATCCGAGGGCGGTGGCCTCGTCGAGCGCTTCGGAGTACCCGGCGCCCGAGCTGTCCATCTTGTCGAGGATGAAGTTGGTCGTGCCGTTGACGATGCCGAGCACGCGGTTGACCTTGTCGCCGGCGAGCGACTCGCGCAGCGGCCTGATCAGCGGGATCGCACCGGCGACCGCGGCCTCGAAGTAGAGGTCGCGGCCGTGCTGCTCGGCGGCGGCGTACAGCGTCGCGCCGTCCTCCGCGAGGAGCGCCTTGTTGGCGGAGACGACGGACGCGCCGTGCTCGAACGCGGTGGTGATCAGGGCCCGGGCCGGCTCGATGCCACCGATGACCTCGATGACGACGTCGATGTCGCCGCGTTTGACCAGGGCGGTCGCGTCCGTGGTGACGAGCTCCGCGGGGATGCCTTCGCGCACCTTCCCGGGGCGGCGCACGGCGACCCCGGCGAGCTCCACCGGGGCACCGATGCGCGCGGCGAGGTCGTCGGCGTGCGTCGTCATGATGCGCGCCACCTCTGAGCCGACCACTCCACAGCCCAGCAGCGCCACCTTCAGCGGACGCGTACGCATCATCCGACCTCGCTTCTCATTACTTCTACGGTGTGGACCAGTCTCACTCACCGGACCGGAGTTTCTGTCCTTCGTCCGGCATGCGAGACATCTATCTCAGCTATCCGACGTCGAGACGCAGGAGATCTTCCTCCGTCTCGCGCCGGACGATCACCCGGGCCTCGCCGTCCCTGACGGCGACAACAGGCGGGCGAAGTGCGTGGTTGTAGTTGCTGGCCATGGACCTGCAGTAGGCGCCGGTGGCCGGCACGGCGATCAGATCGCCGGGCGCGAGGTCGGCCGGCAGGAACGCGTCCTTGACCACGATGTCGCCACTCTCACAGTGCTTGCCGACGACCCGGCTGAGCATCGGCGGCGCTTCGGACGTCCTGGACACGAGCGCGACGCTGTACTCGGCGTCGTACAGCGCTGTGCGGATGTTGTCCGACATTCCGCCGTCGACGCTGACGTACGTGCGCAGGCCCTCGAGCGGCTTGACGGTGCCGACCTCGTACAGGGTGAAGGCGGTGGGACCGACGATGGCGCGGCCCGGCTCGACGGAGATGCGGGGCGTACGCAGCTTCGCGGCCTCGCACTCGCGGCTGACGATCTCGGTCAGCGCCTTGGCGATCTCGTGCGGCTCGCGCGGGTCGTCGTCGGGCGTGTACGCGATACCGAGGCCGCCCCCGAGGTCGATCTCGGGCAGTTCGACGCCGTGCTCGTCCCGCACCTCGGCGAGCAACTGCACGACCCGGCGCGCGGACACCTCGAAGCCCGCCATGTCGAAGATCTGCGAACCGATGTGGGAGTGGATGCCGATGAGCTCGAGCCCGTCGAGCCTCAGCGCACGGCGTACGGCCTCCGCGGCCTGTCCGCCGGCCAGCGCGATACCGAACTTCTGGTCCTCGTGGGCGGTCGCGATGAACTCGTGCGTGTGGGCCTCGACTCCGACGGTGACCCGGATCTGCACCGGCTGCCGCTTCCCGAGGGACTGGGCGATGTGCGCGACGCGGACGATCTCCTGGAAGGAGTCGAGGACGATCCGCCCCACTCCGGCGCGCACGGCCCTTTCGATTTCGTTCTCGGACTTGTTGTTGCCGTGGAAGGCGATGCGCTCGGCGGGCATCCCGGCGTCGAGGGCCGTGGCCAGCTCCCCGCTGGAGCACACGTCGAGGTTGAGCCCCTCTTCCTTGAGCCACCGGACGATCGCGCGGGACAGGAACGCCTTCCCCGCGTAGAACACGTCCGCGTCCTTGCCGAACGCGTCGGCCCAGGCCCGGCAGCGGGCACGGAAGTCGGCCTCGTCGAGGAAGTAGGCGGGCGTCCCGAACTCCTCGGCCAGTCTTGTCACTTCGATCCCGCCGACGGTGACGACCCCGTCGGTGTCGCGGGTGACGGTACGGGCCCAGACCTTGCCGTCGAGGGCGTTCAGATCGGTGGGCGGTGCGGAGTAGTGGCCCTCGGGAAGGACGTCGGCGTGACGGGGCCCGGCGGGGTGTGCAGATCGGCTCATCGGTCTCTGGTCTCTCTCACATCTCACAGGTGTTCGGGTGCGCTGATGCCGAGCAGGGACAGGCCACCGGCCAGCACCGTCCCGGCCGCCTCGGCGAGGGCGAGCCGGGAACGATGGGCGGCCGAGGGTTTCTCGTCCCCGACGGGCAGCACGGTGTGCTGGAAGGAGAGAAGGGCCTCTGCGGTGACTTCGAGATGCCTGACCAGCCGGTCCGGGGCGCGCAGGCGTGCGGCATCGGCGACCACGGCGGGGTGATCGCCGACGGCGGCGGTGAGGGCGGGGGCGTCGACGTGGGGTCCGGGGACGCTGCGGAACCCGAGTCGCTCGGCATTACGGGTGAGCGCCTTCGCCCGGGAGTGGGCGTACCGCACCTGGTGGAGCGGGTTGCGCTCGTGCTGCACGAGCAGCCCCGCGTCGGTTCGCGGCCTGTCGTGCGCGGCCGCGGCGAGCAGCGCCCACCGGGCGGCGTCCGGCCCCAGGCGCCGCACCACGTTCTGATCGCCGACGGGCACGACCCGTACGGACTCCCCCGGGCCCGGTTCGGCGCCGAGCCGCGCGAGCGTGTCGGCCCAGACGCGGGCGCGCTCCTCGTCGGCGTGCGGGAACGACCCGCCGCCGGCGGACCGCCGCGGGGCACCGTAGCGCGCGCCCTCGTCGAGCACCCGGCGCACGAGCTGTTCCTGCGCGCTGCTGTGGAGGGTGAAGTTCAGGAACCCGGGCCCGGTGACTTCGACGTGTGCGATGCCGTGGTCGCCCGCGATGCGCTGCCTGATCGCCTCCGCCACCTCGGCGGCGGGCCGCCCGGCCTGCCGCGCCAGCCGCAGCGCGACCCCGGTGGCGTAGTCCCCGCACCCACCGGGTCGGGGCCGCTCGATCTTCACGCCCTCGGCGGCCGGTACGTCCACCCGCAGCGCACCGTCCTCGACGGCACGGCACACGGCGTGCCGCACGGTACGGGAGAGCTCGGCGGGGGTCACGGCACAAGCGTATGGGAGGAGGGGGGGCACTTCGCGAACCGGTTTCGCCATGCGGGCAGGGGGCGGGGGCTGGGGTGGGGGGTGCTGTGGGGGCGGGGGTGGCTGGGGACGGCGGCGCCGGGCGGTGGGGGTGACTGGAGACGGCGGTGGCTGGGGCGGGTGGCGCCGGGCGGGCGTTGTGGGGGCGGGGGCACTGCGGGGGGGCGCTGCGCGGCGGGGCGCGGGCGGAGGCTGTCGACGGTGACGGCTGCGGCTGCGGCTGGGGCGGGGCGGAGGCCCGGCCGGGCCGGACCGACGGGGCGGTGACTGGTGGGGGCGGGTGCCTGTGGGGGGCGGTGCCGGATGCGGGGCGGAGACGCGGGCCGTGCGGTCAGCCCCTCGCACTCCCCGCCCGCCCGGCTCCATGCCTGCCGTCTACGGACGGCGGACCCTCCCCGGCCTCATGGCGCATCAACCGACGCACGATCCGCACCAACTCGGCCGGCTCGAACGGCTTGGCAAGAAAGGCATCCACGCCGGCTGCGACACCGCTGTCCACCTCGTACTGCGTGCACGCGCTGATGATCGCGAGGGGGATGCGGCTCGTCCGCGGGTCGTCCCGCAGCAGCGCGGCGGTCCGCAGGCCGTCGAGCCGGGGCATGACCACATCGAGCGTGACGACGTCCGGCTGCACCCGATGGACGACTTCCAGACACTCGGCACCATCGGCCGCGGTCACGACCTCGAAGCCCTCCAGCTCGAGGTTGACCCTGATCAGCTGCCGAATCACCCGGTTGTCATCAACAACGAGCACTCGGCCGGACGCGCCGGACACAACTCGAGAGTAGGTCCGCCGGCCCGGCTGCGTCCGCGTTTTGCCCACTTCCGACCCGTGCGGGCGAAGCGGGAGCACGCTGAGGCACTGCGGGGGCACTGCGGGGGCGCGGGGTACCGGTGATCATCCGCCCGGGTCCCGACGCCGCCGGAACGCAGGCACACACCATGCTCCAGGCCCCTCGAATCGAACGCCGGAGGCCCTGCCCGTGGCCCGAAATACCTGTTCACGAAGACGCTTCGGGAGCTGGTAGGGTTCTACCCGTCGCCACGCACCAGCGCGGCGGACGCCCCCGTAGCTCAGGGGATAGAGCAACGGCCTCCGGAGCCGTGTGCGCAGGTTCGAATCCTGCCGGGGGCACCCAGCATGAGGTGCCCAAAGACCCCGTCACCAGCGGAAACGCTGAGGCCGGGGTCTTCGCATATGTGCAGCTGTATGCCGCCCAAAGCAGCCTTATGTCGGGGTCTGTGGACGAGGCGTGGACGGGATCTTGGAGCATCGCCGCAGGTGGGCTGCGGAAAGTCGCGGGGCCTGCATGCCGGGCCGGCGCCTCGCAGGGGCACCGACCAACGACTCAGCCCAGGCGCCACGCTTGGCGGTGGCGGGCGACGCTGTACACCTGCTCAACCTGCTCGGCTGTCAGCACCCCAGAGAGCGGCGCCAGTGCCGCTACTTGGCGTTCTTGGTAGACCCGCACTCTCAGCTGGGTGGCCACTACCTTCAGATCGGTGACGCCGACGAAGACGAGCACCGGCTCCACCGATACAGGAAAGGCGCAGTAACGCTCAAGCACGCGAACGACCCGCTTGGCCTCGGCCCGACTCTTCCGCGCATAGGGCGCCGGCTTCCCGTGATCGACTTTCACGGCATCATCGCCGACCCACACGGCTCTCTTGTGATGGTGCTTCGTATTGATACTGAACACCCCACCAGGCCCGATCAGCAGGTGATCGATGTCCACCTTGTTGGCCAGAGGTATGGAGTGGAGCACACGCCAGCCGTGACGCGATAACCGGTTCAGCTCGGCACCCACTCGCCGCTCCCCCGCCAGTCCCTTTCGCCACGAGTCGCACTCCGTAGATCGCCGCAGAAGCCGTGCGACCACACGCTCAAGGACACCCGAGCCAGACTCAGCGAGTCGATTACGCAGAGCCTCCCCAGGCGGGTTCGCGGCCAGGTCGTCGGCCGGCGTCAGCGGCGGGAGCATCGGACGCGCTACAGCCGCCGGAGCTTCGGCCGGCGGGACAGGGACAGCGTGGTTCGGTAAGTGCTTTGTCAGGACGGCGATCACGTCGTCGCGATACTCGGCGCGCAGGATGGTGATCTCCCCCGTTCTGACATCCGCCCAACCGACCGAGGTTCCGTCTGGCAGGTTCGCATACAGGCGATCATGTCCGTACCTCTTCCAGCGCGTGACCTTCAGCTCCACGTGGCCCCCTCTGCTCCAGTAGCGACGATGTCGACATGGCAGCAGCAAGAGCGCGGGGGCCACAAGACCGCTGAACCCGGGGCGAAATACAGCGCTCTCCCCCACGCTGAACGATCACCGCTGGTGAGCGAGGGAACGAGAAAGGCCCCGGGCAAGATGCCAGGGGCCTTGGCCGCGCTTCAGGTCGTCCTATTCGTACTCGCGAAGCAGATCCTCGATACGCCGGTTGGCGACCTCCTGGCGTCCGTCCAGACACTTCGCGTAGCGGGTCAGAAGAACCTCGACACTGTTGCCGGCCCGCTCGGCGACCTCAGTCGGATCGACACCCGCGTTGAGCCACGTCGACAGAGCCGAGTGCCGAAGGTCGTACGGCCGACTCGCGAGCGGCGAGGCCGCGAGGGCCGGGGGCAGCGCCAGGAGTCGCGCCTCCTGCCACACGCGGTAGTAGGTCGAGGACGGAACGACGGACCCCTTTTCGCTGAAGAAGAGACGTCCGTCCTTAGCCGTTCCGAACGTGGCCAGATGCTCGCGCAGCTCCGTCACGAGCTGGGGCGGGATGGGCACACGACGGACGTCCTCACTCGGCCGGTTCTTGAGTCCGCGGTCATCGTGGGTCTCCCCCGAATCAGTCCACTGCCGCCCGACGGACGGGCGTGTCCGATGGAGCAGAGCCAAGCCCCAACCAGACCCAGGAAGGACGAGATCCGTCTCCACCAAGCCCACCGCTTCCGCGGGCCGAAGGCCGCCGAAGTACATCGCGGCAAACAGCCCCACGAGCCGCCGGCCGCGGGAACGCCGATAGCCCCCTACGTAGGAGACCGCGGTAAGCAGGTTCCGAGCCTGTTCCGGATTTGCTACCACGCGCGGGTCGACCTGGTTGGAGACCTTGGGCTTCTGCCACCGGACGGCGGTAATGGGGTTCTCGGAGAGTTCTCCCAAGTCGACCGCGTAGTTGGCAGCATTCACCAACGTCCGCCGCTTGCGGCGCACGGTTTCCGCAGCCGCCGCGGTGCCGTCGAGCTTGAGTTTTAGTGAATCGAGCAGAGCGCGGGCAGTGGCGGGTTCTGCCAGGTCAGTGAGGGGCCGGGACGCCTTCGAGACCCAATGAAGAACCCCTCGAATGTCATCGGGGAGCTCACGGTCGTCAGGTCCGGGAAGAACGAAGGCCCAGTTGCGCAAGGCTCGGCGAATCTCCTGCTCGGAGGGCCGTCCTGCACGCTCTTCAAGTAGTTGCATGGTGATGCTGGTCAATGACTCGTTGATACCGTCCCGCGTATTAGGGGCAGCGTGCGGCCACTTCATCGAGAGGTATCGGCGCGCGAAGTCGTACCAGGACAGGGAAGATTTCGCCTTCTCCAGGGACACCGGGAGACCGGTCGCCGTGTCGAATTCTTCTCCCTCGCGCATAGCTCGCATTAGCTTGCTGCGATAGTGATCTGCGAGGGCCTTGGTCCGGAAGGTATCGGAGAAGACGTTCCCCGCAACGGACCAGCGGACGCCGTAGGACGGAGTTTTGGTGTCCCGCTTCCGAACCCCCCAGACCTTCACGTCCAAGGACTTCACGCTGCCGCCTCCAGCCGTCGCAGCCAGGCGCTGAAGTCGCTCCGCCATACTCGGAGTTCGCCGTTGGGGAGCTTAAAGGCAGCAGGTCCCTGCCCCAACTCGCGCCAGCGGTAGAAGGTACGCCGGGAGATGCCTCCCAATTCTGCGAGGACCTGAGGAACAGTCATCAGCTCGTCAGTCTTCCCTGCCACTACTGGTCTCCTTCCGCAGTGTCGGGTGTCAGTGAGGCGGCGAGCCATTCCTCGGCGCGGCCGAGGCCGGTTCCGGCGAATGTCCAGTGCGCGAGGACGAGGGTGGTCTCGTCTGCGGGGGATTCGGCCGGCACGTCCTGGTCGCCGCGGGCGATGGCGGCTTGCAGGCGTCGCCATTCGGCGCGGGCCTGGCGGAGTGCGCCAAGGGTGGTGGAGTAGCGGCGGGTCTTGGTGGAGAAGTGGCCGCGGAAGCCGAGCATGTGGGCCCACGCGCGAAGCCGGAGGTCTTCCAGGTCTTTGCGGGCGCCGAGCGTCCAGGCGGTGCGGATGAGTCGGCGGGCGTGTTCGGGGATGGATTTGCGGCCGAGTTCGGCGAGGAACTTGATGGGGCGGTCGAGGGTGCCGGTCGCGGTTTCGGCGCCCTTGGTGGCGTACTTGGCGATATAGGCGGCCACAGCGCGTTCGGTCAGCTCGGTGCCGCCGTCGAAGTCGGCCGAGCGGATCGGGCGGATGTCGAGCTGGGTGCCGAAGGCGAACGTGTGGGCGCGGCCGTCGATGACCGGGCCGGGCACATCGGCGGTGGCGGCGGCGGCGCGGATGGCATCGGCGAGGAGTTCGGCGGTGGCCCAGGGCGGGGGCGGGGTGTCGCCGCCCTCGGGGCCGTCGAGACGGATAACGGCATGGAAGTGGATGGCGCCGCGGCGCTGGTACTCGGCGACCTTGGCGAACGACACCCGCGCGAACTCCTTGAAAGCCCGCTGAGAAAGCCCAGCCCTCTTGGCGACTTCGCGGCGAAGGTAGATGGAGAACCGGGCCCAGATCTTGGAGGCGTGCGCGTTCCAGAGCACGGCGGCCTCGTAGTCGTAGCGGTCGGGGTCGAGCGGCGTGCCGAGTTCGGGGGCGCCGGCGGGGTGGGTGGTGCCGCAGCGGCAGCGGCCCTTGGTGGGCCGGTTGTGGACGGGGCCGAAGCTGGGAGCGGTGAAGGTGGCGAACACCCGGGGGTGGGTGGCCACGCGTTCGGGGGTGCCTTTGCCGCCGCGGAGGCCTGCGGTGATGAGCTGGTAGGTGTCGCGGCGGTAGGTCTCGGCGCAGGCCGGGCAGCGGGTCGCGCGGCGGTTGTTGCAGCGCACGAGGAGGTTCCCGGCGGGCAGTTCGCTCGCTGTGAGGTGGTGCAGGATCTCCCCAGTGCCGGTGTGGACGTCGGTGCGGTGGCCGTCGAGGCGTATCGGGGTGGTGCAGCCGCCCAAGCCCTTCAGCTGGCGCATGAGGCCGGGCATGGTGCCGAGCGAGGCGAGGAAGGCGAGGTCCCGCAGCGGCGGCGGCGCGGTGGTGGTGGTGGTCAAGGCAGAGTCCTCCTCTCGAAGCGGAAGGGGGCGGGACACCGGCCGGGCAGAAGTGCGTTCGCGGTCGGTGCCCCGGCGGGGGTCAGCGGTGGGGGCAGGTGTTGCGGTGGTCGATCCACTCGGCCACCAGGTCGCGGACGTTGTCGTCACCCTTGGCCCGGCCGGTGGCTCCGCAGCAGCAGGCATAGGAGCCGGTGGCGGGCAAGTCCCGGGCCGGTTTCGCGATGTGCACGCCGGGCTGGTTGGCGGTGGGCGCAAGATCGGTCTTGACGGCCAGGGCCACGGACAGGTCGGTCACAACCAGCGCCGCTTCTTCGGCGTGCTGGCCGAAGCGCTAGAGGGGCCTGACAGGTTGTCCGAGGGATTTCCGGGTGATCCCTTACGTCCCATCCGGGGCGGCTGTTCTTTGCGGGATGCGTCGTGGCGCTGGTGGGCGGTTGCGATCTTCTTTGCCTCGTCGATCGGCGAGTCCAGGGGATCGGACAGGATGCGGTGAAAGGGGATCCGCTTCCTCATGCCGTCACCTCCGAACCCGCAGCAGCGACGATCGGGCGGGCAGGCGTCGTGCCGGTGCCGTGGCAGGTGCGGCAGTGGGCGGTGATGGTGCGGCGCTGGCCGGTGCGGTCGCGGCCGCCGAGGGTGATGGCGGCGGAGGCGAAGCCGTCGCAGGACGGGCAGACGCGGGCCGGGGCAGGGCGGTGCTGCATGATGGGGAGTCCTTCCGGTTGATGAGATCGGGTAGGGGCTGGGCCGTCCGGGCGGCGGAGACTTGGCGGTTGAGGCCGCCCGGGAGGCCGGTCAGCGATGGCGCGCGTTGCTGCTGACCATGGAGCGCAGGACGACGGCGCAGACGGCGACTGAGGCGGCCGTGATGGCGACCGCGAGGAGCATGGAGACCAGGACCGCGCCGACGACCAGGACGACCGCGGCGCCGCCGCCGACGGCGACCAGGAGGCCGGTCGGGGTGAGCCGGACCGCGGGCTCCGACCGAACGGCGGCCGGGGCAGCGACGGCGGCCGGGGCCGGGGCGGTGTGCTGGCAGGTGCACCCGGTGGCGGTCTGGTGCTCGACGATCGGCGCGGGGGCCGGGTGGATGAGCGGGGCGACGATGCCGGTCGGGGTTGGCATGGTCGGGATACGCGGGCGGAACATGATGGGTCTCCCTTTTGGACTGGTTACTTGGTGGTGCCGTTGACGGCGTCGACGCCGGTGCGGGTGCCGGATTCGATGGCGGGGGCGAGGAAGGTGTCGGCGAGGAGGAAGCCGCCGAGGAGGAGCACGACGATGAGCCAGGTCGGCGGGCGCATGAGCTTGATGCCGAAGTAGCCGAAGATGGCGACGAGGACGATCAGCGGAAGTTCGACGTTCACGACGGGGCCTCTCGGTTAGTTGGCGCGGCAGCGGTGGGTGCGGGCGGCGAGCTGGGCGGCGGACTGGGCGGAGAAGTCGGCGGACCAGCCGCAGTTGTCGC
Source organism: Streptomyces sp. NPDC006283 (assembly GCF_040613325.1). Lineage (NCBI taxonomy): Bacteria > Bacillati > Actinomycetota > Actinomycetes > Kitasatosporales > Streptomycetaceae > Streptomyces > Streptomyces sp. NPDC006283. Next base: position 42,694 of record NZ_JBEXRZ010000033.1, read on the forward strand.
GGGAGCAGACGGCGGCGTGCTTGGTGCGTCCGTTCCGGTCGCGGTGGGTGCCGATCTGCACGGGGCCGATCCGCATCACGGAGTGGAAGAAGTCACGGGCAGGCATGGGATCAGTGCTCCGATCGCAAGCTCAGGCCGGGGAAGGCGGCGAGGGTCCGAGCGGAGGCTGCCGGGTCGACCGTGCGTTCGGCGGCTTCCTCGGCGAGCATCCGGGCGAGGGTGTGGTGGCCGGCGTCGGCCATCTCACGGGCCGCTTGCAGGTATTCGTCTCGTGTCATGTCGCGTCCGGGCATAAGCGGAGTCCTTTCAGGCGAGGTGGGCGGCGAGCTGGTCAGCCATCGGGCTGGGCAGGCCCAGGCGGTCGCGCAGGGTCGCGGCGTCGATCGGGTGGCCGGTCGTAGCGCGGTGGGCGTCGGCGAGCTTGCGGGCGTGGTCGACGAGGGCGGGCGGCACGTCGGCGGGCGGTCGGGCGGGCAGGGCCGGGACGGGATCGGCGGGTTCGACCGCATCCGCCACGGGGGCTGGGTCCGGTTCGGCCGGCACTGTCACCGGCTCGACCACCGGCAGCGGCGCAGGTTCGGCCGGGTCAGCGTCGGTAGCGGTCGGGGTGGTGGGTGAGTGGACGAGGAGGGTGCCGCCGAGGAAGGCGAGGGCGGGCCATCCGGCGACGAGGATGCGCAGCCAGTCGGGCACGTCGTTCAGGTCGAGCAGGCCCGCGGTGGCGACGTTGGCCCCGAGCGAGGCGGCCAGGGCGACGGCAAACCACGTCCACGCAGCGCGGGCAGGTTCGCCCTGGGCACGCAGGGTGCGCAGGCGTCGCCAGGCCGCGACGAGCAGCAGGTCGACGGAGACGGGATAGGCCCAGGCCTTCCAGCCGTCCTGTCCGGCAGCGGCGGCAAGGTCGTGCAGGTGGGCGAAGGACAGCGCACCGGCGATCACGGCTTGCACGAGGACGGCGTCCAGGCGGACCTTGCGGACCATCGGTCTTCACCTCCTTGAGGATTTGGGCCGGGGCCGGGGCCGGGCGAGGCACGAGGGCCGGTCGCCGAGCCCCGGAAGCCGTTTCGGGTATGGCGGGGTAGGGACCTGGCGCGAAGCGGTCGCGCCGACCAGGTCGGGGGACTGTCAGGCGGTGAGCGGCTTGGTGGCCGGGGCCGCCGGGATCTCGACCGGAGCAGAAGGCAGATCCGGGAGGACAGGCCGGAAAGAGTCCAGGCCGTCGAGGACCGGGGTGCGGTGAGCGTTGGCGGTGCAGGCGTTCACGGCCTGGCGCATCGTCGTGAACGGCGTACGGATGCGGACCCAGCCGCCCGAGGAGTCACCGGCCACCGCCATGCCGGGACGGGCGACCGGGATCTGTGTGGTCGCCAGTACGGCGTCGGGGGAGATGTCGCCGAACGCCATCTTGGCGGAGGGTTCGTCGTTGACCCGGTGCGAGATGCGGCCGGTGAGCTGGGCCCGGAGCATGGTGATGCCGTCCCCGAGTTCGGCGCCGAAGCGCTGCCCGCAGATCTCCACGTAGATGCCGGCCGCCCGGCCGAGCTGCACCAGGCGCACGAGGGCGGTGACGATCCGCTCGCGGCGCTTCTTCTCCGCCGTGTTGGAGAACAGCGCCAGTTCGGCTACCTCGTCCACCAAGAGGACGACCGGCACCGGCCGCAGGTCCTCCGGCAGGCCCCACAGGTCGGCGGTGATCTCCTCATCCGGGGTGTCCGCGCTGATGCGCTGCTCGCGCCGGATCACCTGATAGGTGTCGGCCATCCGCTGCACGAGCGCTTCCAGCAGGTCGGCCGCATCGTCCGGGTTGTCGGCCAGCGCGGAGAACCGGCGGGCCAGCGGAGCGAGTTCCACTCCTTGCTTGCAGTCGATGCCGACCAGGGCAACGTGCCGGAACGCGAGTTCCTTGACCAGGTTCCGCTGATAGACCGACTTCCCCGACAGGGTCGCCCCCAGGTTCAGCGAGTGCGGCACCTGCCGATAGTCGCGGTAGTGCACTGCTCCGTCCTCCCGCAGCGCGACCGGGATGCGCAGCCCGTCCCGCTCGACCTTCGCGGGCATCTGCACGCGCTCGAGCACGTCGTAGCCGGTCATGCGCAGCTCGACCACACCCGACTTGATCTCACGGGACGTGACGCTGTGCATGGCGAACGAGTGCCGCAGCCGGTCCGTGGAGGCCGCGAAGTCGAACGCGTCCTGACCCGGCCGCAGTTTGACCCGCAGCACCAGGCCGGTGCGGGTGGGCCGGAAGCTGAGGATGCGCGGCGGCCGGGACTCGGGCGCCGGACGATTCGTGATCCGGGCGAAGGTGAGCCGCAGCCGGGACGGCGGAACGGTCAGCCCGCAGGCGTCCATGACCGAGGCGTACCGGAAGATCACCCGCAGCACGGCCAGCGTGACGCCGATGCTCAGCCAGTACCAGGCCGGGCGCAGCCGCCGCAGCACCAGGGCCGCGGCGACCACCACCAGGCTTAAGACGAGGAGTGTCGTGGTCGACATGCCGCTCAGCCCTTGGCCGACGGAGCGACCAGCGCGACCGCGCGGAAGGCGATGCCGAACCGCTTCTCACCGTTGAAGGTGTTCTCCCAGTCCCGGGCCTTGAGGCCGACGACCTTGATCGGCATGCCGAGCGTGATCCCCTCCGGGACACCGGTCTCCGGGATCGAGACGGTGTAGAGGTTCGCCTCACCCTCGTCCGCGATGGTCAGGCCGACCGTCATCATCTTCGCCCCGGTCTCCCGGTCGACCGCGATCTCACCGGTCTGCTTGTTGATGACCTTGGCCTTGGGCTCGACGGCGACGAACACGACAGCGGTAGAGGTGTCGATCTTGAAGGACGACATACCCACTCCTTGAATCAGAGACGAGGGCGCACGACGACAACCGCCGTCTTCGCTGTCCTAGGACTGCGAGCGCGTGACTCAAGAATGGGGCGCAGTCCCAGGACTGTCAATGTCCTAGGACTGTGCTTCACTGGCGGGGTAGGCGAAGGAGGCCCCGTGACACCAAAGTGGCGAGAGCTGGCGGACCGACTGGCTGCGGAGATCAGAAACGGCGCGCGTCCGCCTGGCCAGCAGCTTCCCCACATCCGCGACCTGGTGGAGGCCGGTGAGGGCTCCAAGTCGACAGTGCACGCCGCCTACAAGGCTCTCGAAGCCGAAGGTCTCGTGACGTCTTCGCGTGGTCACGGCACGGTGGTGCGCGAGCAGACGCCGCTGAAACGACTCGGCATCGCCCGGTACGACAAGGCCAAGTGGCGAGACGGCGATGAGGTCGCGTTCATCGCCGACCGCGTGGCGTCGGGCCGGGCCTATCGCCGCAACGAGCAGACGCAGACGGTCAGCCGCGTGACGGCATCACCCCTCGTCGCCGAGAAGCTTGGAGTCCCGCCCGAGTCCGAGGTCTATGCCCGCGCCCGCCTGGTGAAGGAGGGCGAGCAGCCGACGCACAGCCTGACCAGCTACTACCGCCCCGAGCATGTCGAGGGGACGCGGCTGGTGGACGACGCCCGGACCGGCCGGCAGGGGTGGCGGATACAAGGTCCTCTATGACGCGGGCTACGAGATCGACCACATGACGGAAGCGCTCTTTGCGCGTGTCCCGACGGCCGACGAGGTGAAGCTGCTCCAGCTCCCGGCGGGAGAGCCCGTCATGGAGTTGCACCGCACGACGCGCACGGCCGACGGGACCGTAGTCGAGTTCGCCATTGGCGTTCACGCCGCCTCGCGATTCGCCTGGGAGTACGACTTCAAGGTCCCGGACTCCGCACAGCCGAAAGGCGACTCGTGACTCTGCCGGCCGCATTCCTCGAGGACGCCCAACGCCTTTGGGACTACCAGCTCATGGGGCATGAGCCCCGCCCATGCTCCGTCGCCATCGGCTTGGGCAGCCACGACCTTGGCGTCGCCGAGGTGACCGCGGAGCTCTACCAGCGCGGCATGGCGCCCCTGGTCGTCTTCACCGGAGCCACGAGCAAGACCACGCGCGATCGGATGCCGCGCGGTGAAGCCGAGCACTACCGTGAGCGCGCCATCGAGCTGGGCGTTCCCGGCGAGGCGATCCTCGTGGAGCCGCAGGCACGGAACACCGGGGAGAACATCCGCTTCTCGCACGCGCTCCTGGAGGAACGAGGGGTCTCGGTGTCGTCCGTGCTGCTCGTGAGCAAGCCGTACGAGGAGCGTCGGGCGTACGCAACGGCTCGCAAGTTGTGGCCGGAGGTCGAGGTCGTGAGCGCTTCAGCGCCCATGACCTTGGAGGCCTACGTCGACTCAATCGGCGACGCTCGCCTCGTCGTTGACATGCTGGTTGGAGCGCTGCAACGCCTGCTGATCTATCCGGCCCAGGGCTTCATGATCAGCCAAGAGGTTCCACGGGATGTCAGGGACGCCTACGACCGTCTGTGCGCCCAGGGGTTCACGAGTCGGCTCATCCCTGATGCCGCTCAGGCGGAGTGAGTAGAAACCTTCTCTACGAGTTCAAGGCGGCTCGCTCCGCTCGCCGCGCGCGGCCCCGGCTCCAGCGCCGGGCCCCGACGCTCCTGTCTCCGCCCCGCTCCGGGCCCCGGCTCCGGTC
>NZ_JBEXRZ010000034.1:0-46775 GCF_040613325.1 Streptomyces sp. NPDC006283
GCCTTCACCGTCTCCGTCGACGCCGGACCCGCCTACGGCGTCACCACCGGCATCTCCGCCGCCGACCGCGCCACCACCCTCCAGTTGCTGGCCGGGCTGCCCACCCGCCCGGCCGCGGCCGGGGCCAACACCCCGTACGTCATCACCCTCCGCCCCCGGCTCAAGCTCCTCAACTCCAACCAGCGCCTCCACTACAAGCGCCGTGCCGAGTACACCGGCAAGATCCGCGCCGCGGCCATGGAAGCCGTCAGCGAATGCCCGTCCCTGATGGAGGCGCTCGCCGCCGCCAAACCCGGACCGCTGTTCCAGCGCGCTCACGTCCTCGGCATCCTCCACCCGCCGACCGAGGGCCGCAGGGACCCCGCCAACTGGTACGGCTCGTTCAAGGCCGCCGTGGACGGGATCGTCGACGCCGGCCTCCTCGACGACGACGACCACACCCGCCTCCTCGGCCCGGACATGCGGCTCGGCGAGAAGCGCCCCGGCGGCCAGCTGGTGCTCGTCATCCGCGGTCTGGCGCCCGACGAGGACCCCCTCCGCTACGAGGCGGTGGCCCGATGAAGATCCGCGCCGATGTCGCCGAGCTCCTCCGCGCCGGACTCCCCGACCGGGCCATCGCCCGCCAGCTGCACGTGGACCACAAAGGCGTGAGCAAGGCCCGCGCCGCGCTCGGCCTGCCGAAGGCCAAGCCCGGGCTTCGGGCGGCCGGTAGCGCCGAGGACCTGTTCTGGCGGCGCGTCCAGCTCGTCGAGGGCGGGCACATGCTGTGGACCGGCAGCGTCAGCAACGACGGCTGCCCGGGCATGCGGCACGGCGGAAAGCACATGTCTGCCTACCGGATCGCGTTCAAGATCCGGCACAAGCGGGAGCCCGTCGGCAAGGTCACCAGCGCCTGCGACCGGGAGCTGTGTGTCTCCCCGCACTGCGTCGAAGACCGTGTGATCCGGCAGCGGACGGAAGCCACGTACGCCGCGATCTTCGGAGCGGCGGGGTGACCGGCCGCCGTCGGCGCCGCGCACCGCCTCCCCCGCCCCCTGGCGCGCTCCTCGACTGGGGCGACTCCTCGCACTGGTCCCAGAACGAACGCCCCTGCCGCTACTGCGGCTTCCCTACCAACCTCCGCGACTCGAAGCGCAGCCCGGCACACAAGGTCTGCGCCGAGGACGCCCTCTCAATCCAGGCCCGCGAAGCGGCCGACGCCTACCAGCAGAACGGACAACTCGGATGACCACCACCGCCAGCACACACCGCAAGCTCACCCAAGACGAGCTGCTCGCCGAGGCCCGCGAGCGCTTCGGCGACGACCCGCTGAAGTGGGCCTTCATCTGCCCGTCCTGTGGCGACACAGCCAACGGCGACGACTTCGCCAAGGCACTGGCCGACCACCCGCGCCAGCACCCGTCAGGCGAAGCGGTGATCGCCTCCGACGTCGTCGGCCAGGAGTGCATCGGCCGCACCCTCGGCGCACTCGAAACGTCCGACGAGGCCTGGAAGGGACGGGGCTGCACCTGGGTCGCCTACGGCCTGTTCTCCGGCCCGTGGGAGATCGCCCTGCCCAATGGCCGCACCGCCTACGGCTTCCCTCTCGCACCGTCCGTCTGACCCACCCACCCGCGCACCACACCCGGGAAGGAATCCCGATGCCCAAGCTCCCCGCCCACCAGACCCCCGAGGTCAAGCTCGACAGCGCCGCCGGGTTCATCGAGAACAGCCTCTCCAGCGAGCAGCGCCGCGGCCTGTTCGAGAAGCCCGGCACCGTCGTCGTCGCCATCGTCGAACTCACCTCCAAGTCCTACACGGGCCACGCCGACGGCGAAGAGAAGGACCCGCAGGTGAAGGTCCGCGTCACCGGCTGCGAAGTGGCCCGCACCAACGAAGACGCCGCCGCCCTGCTCGAGGCCAAGCGCGCCATGTGGCGCGGCCGCCGCATGGACGGAACGTTCGACGAGATCGGCGAAGGCCCGCAGCGCCCGGACGGCGACCTTGCCGACCTCACCGCCGACAAGCCCACCGAGGCCGAGTGGAAGGCCCACCAGCGCGCCGCCGAAGAGCGCCGCCGCGCCGAGTTCGTCCGCTGACCCACCCCGCTTCACCGTCCGGGGCGGCCGGCCCCGAGCCCCGCCCCGGACGACGACCCGCACCACGCCGACGTCGGAGACCCCCTTGAGCACAGACGAGCAGGCCACCCGCGCCGCCGGGAGCGTCCCCAACGCGTACGGGAACGCCCTCGCTTGGCGCTGGTCACGAGAGATGCCCACCGCCCTCCGGCGCGGCTTCCTCACCCTGCTCTACGCCCTCCGCGCCATGGCCAACGCCAACGGCGAACTCCGCTTCCCCGACAAGCCCATCCGCATCCAGGACATCGCCAAGGCCGCCGGGGCCAGCGAGAAGGACGCCCGCCGCTACATCAACGCCGCCATCGCCGCAGGGGTGATCACCGTCAAGGGCGAGCAGCGCCGCGGCAAGCCCACCCTGTACGTCCTCATGGTCGACCCGTCACCGGACTGGGCCGCCGCCGAGTCGTCGCTCAAGAGCACCCGCCGGCCGTCCGGGAAGGGCCCCGCTCCCTGGCAGTCGGACACCGAAAGTTCGGGGGACCGCGACCCGAACCAGTTCGGGGGACCGCGACCCGAACTTGATGCCCCGGAGCCGGAAGAAGTTCGGGCCCCCGCGACCCGTATGGGTTCGGGCCCCCGCGACCCGAATGGTTCGGGGGACCGCGACCCGAACAACCCAGGTACTACCCATGAGTCTTCCCATGACGCGGCCGGGGTGGTCTTCAAACCTCAGGTTGTTGGGCGCTCCCCAGCCCCAAAGATCGACTCCGCCCAAGAACAAGACCACCACGAGCAGCCGCCCGCCGACTTCATCCGCTGCGCCCGCTGCCACACCCCGATGGTCCCCCGACCCGGCCGCACCACCCACACCCACTGCACCGAGAGGACCGCGTCATGATCCGCCACCGCTGCCGCATCACCAACTGCCCCCGCACCCCGCAAGACGGACGCACCCTCTGCGACACCCACCGCGGCCGCCTCTACCGCCACGGCAACCCCCACCAGCCCCACACCCCCACCGACCAGCACGCCATCGAAGCCGCCGTCAGCAACCGCCGCACCCTTCCCGGCCTCCGGCCCGCCGAACGACGCGCCGCCGGCCTCACCCTCAGCGCCCTCGGCCTCCCCGCCTCCGAGATCGCCCGCATCTTCAGCGTCACCCCCCGCACCGTCTACCGCTGGCGCTCCCAGACCACGAACGCCGCCTGACCACAAGGAGCAACGCATGTACCCCACCCTCTTCACCACCCCCGGCGTGAAGACCTTCGCCGAGGCGATCGACACCGAGCGCCAGGCGCAGCTCGCCAAGTTCGGCGACCAGAAGCACCCCGACGGCACCAGCAACGACCCGACGTCCCGCCTGATGCGCGACTCCGCACGGTTCCTGTGCGAGCTCGCCGCGCAGCGAGGTGACGTTACGTGGGCGCGCATCCTCGACGAGGAGTGCCGCGAGGTCATGGCCGAGACGGACCCGGCCAAGCTGCGCGCCGAGCTGGTTCAGGTGGCCGCCGTCTGCGCCGCGTGGATCCACGACCTCGACCGCCGCGCCGCATGACCAACACCCCCTCCGCCAACCCTCCCGAGAGGACGGCCATGAACCAGCTGCTGCCCGACTTCCTCACCCTCGGCCGCGCCTCCTGCACCGCCACCCCCGACCTCTTCTGGTCCCGCATCCCCGACGACGAGCAAGCCGCCAAGAGCCTCTGCCACACCTGCCCGCTCCTCCTCGACTGCCAGACGTGGGCCATCGACCAGCGCGAGGACTGGGGCACCTGGGGCGGGCTCACCGCCACCGACAGGCTCCGGCTCCGACGCGGCAACGGCTGGTGGGTCGACCTCGAGGGCCGCATCCGGCACCCCTGCGGCACCGCGCAGGCCATCGGCCAGCACCGGAAGTTCACTGACCCCTGCGACGTGTGCGAGGCCGCGGAGGCGCAGCGCATCGAGGAGCAGCGGCGGGCCGTCCTCGCCGTCGAGCACGCGCTGGCGGCCGGCGGGTCCGTGCGCGGTTACGACACCCACCGTCGCCTCGGTGAGGAGGCGTGCGGACCGTGCAAGGCCGCGAAGGCTCGTGCGTCCGCTACCAAGCCGGACAGGCCCAAGGGCAGAGCGCGACGGGCCGCGCAGGCCGCGGCTGCTGCTGGACCGTTGGCGCTCGCGTCATGAGCGCCGTCCTGGCCGTTCTGGTCGTGTTCCTGGTCGTCATCGTGGCCGGCCTGCCGCTCGGCCACTTCATGTACCCGCCGAGGCTGCGCCGCCGCGAACGAGCCCGAGTTGCTGAACGTGCCGCCCGCCCCGTCGTCGACCCGGCGGCCGCCGCACGGAACGCCGCTGCGACCCTCCGCGCCCGGATCACCGAGGAGCGCTGACCGTGATCACAGAGTCCCTTGCCCTGTTCGACCTCACCCCGGCCTCGCAGCCCGTCGTCCCCGCGCCCGCGGTTGAAGTGCCGTGCATGTGGCATCACGGCCGCGGCCCCGAGTCCACGCACCGTGTCGTGTTTGCCGTCGACCTCATGGACTCCCGGTGGTGGCGGTGGGGCGGCATCCGCCCCGACGGCGCTCTCCAGTCCGCCGGCTTCCACCGTCAGCCCCTGTTCTGGGTCGGCGCTGGCCACTGCACGCCCTGCGTCGACCGAGACGCCGGGGTGGGAGACCGCCCCGGAATCGTCCAGCACTACACCCCGATGCCGCGGCGTAGCGCACAGAAGGAGACCGAGCAGCGATGACCGGCCCCTCATCCACCCCGCGCGGCGAGAAGGCCAGCCGCCCCGGCATCACGTGGGACACCCGCCTCGTCGTCGTCGAGACCGTCGTCCCCGACGACGACGCAGACGACGACGCCCCGACGTCCCGTCCGAACCGCGCCACCAGGCGCGCCCTCGCTCGCAGGAAGAAGGACCACCGTGCCTGACCCGTACCGCAGACTGACCGCCGCCGTCGTCGAGATCGGAACGCAGCTCCAACGCATCGCCGACCACATGAGGACACCCGTCGACGCAGGGGAGACGACAGGTGTCGCCGAGGCACGCGCCGAGCTGACCCGGTCCGAGAATGCCCGGGATTACCTCCGCCGCCGCGTCAAGATCGCCGAGACCGAACTACGCACCCTCCGCTCCGGCATCCTCGCCCTCGGCGGCGACCCCACCACCATTCAGAACCTGTGGGCGCAGATCAGCCTCCGCAACCGGCAGTGGCGAGAGACGAAACTGGAGCGCGACACCCTGCGCAGGTGGCTCGACGGCGACAGCCTCCGCACCATCGACGAGATGGTCGACGAACACGCCAAGCTCAGCGACCGGGCTCGCGCCGCCGAGGAGCAGCGCGACCAGCTGGCCGCCGCCCTCCGCGAAGTCCTCGGCCTCTTCGCCCCCGTCCTGGTGAACGGGAAGTGCGCCTTCTACCAAGCCAACGAGCAGCCCATCGCGCCGCAGGACTACCAGCGTTGGCGCGCCGTCCTCACCCAGCCGGCCACCGCGGAGCAGCCGTGATCGAGCTAAGCGACCCCCGTGTCTGGTTGGGAGACGGCGACGGATGGACCGAGCTGTCCGGCATCACCCGCATCACCATCGAGGAGAAGCACGCCATGCAGCCCGTGGCGCCGCCCCCGGACGACCCGCTCTCCGTGCTGCACCGAGACTGCGCCGAGGGCCCGCACTACGGTCCTCCCGACCTGATCGTGGGCTACGGCACCGGCGACATGCGTGGGATCCTCGCGTGGCTGAACGAGCCGCCGGGACCGCCTTCGATCGAGCGGGCCCTAGACATCCTCCGGCCGCTCCTCGCCCGCGAACCGCTGTACCGCCCGACCAGAACCTGCAACCGAGCCTCAACTGTCCGTGCTGAAAGGTAGGTTCCCGCCCATGGGACAAAGCGACAAGCTGCTCGAACAACTCATCAAGCGCGTCAACCAGACCGGAGCCCTTCTCGACATCACCATCATGGTCGGCGGCGCCATGATCACGGGTAAGCTCGCGGCTCGCGACGACTGGCTCAAGACGATGTCTGACGAGCTCGGCGACACATCAGCCGCCGACTTCGCCGTCGACTTCCGCAGCGAAGCCAGCATTGTCGACAGCGAGGAGTACCTCCACATGAGCGGCGGCAAGGTCATGTTCGGCACGGGCCCCCTGCCGACAAAGGGCGGCCTCATGCGCGTGCGCACTTCGGCAGTCGACTCCTGGATGATCGGTCGCATCGCTACCAAGTAATCGCAGCGACCTGGCCCCGCCGCCTATGCCGGACGACGGGGCGTCGTCACGCCGCGCCCCACTGGTGCGCCCGGCCGCCCCGCCACTCCACCCACGTCGGATCGTCGAGGAGCGGCTCCGGGTCCAAGATCCCCGCCTGCTCGAGGAACACGACCACGTCGTAATCGTTGTGGGCCAGGCCGAGGATCTCGTCCCGCTCGCCCCGGCGCACGGTGACGCGCCGGCCGCCGCTCGGGGACAGCCGGTGGACGACGATCGGCGCGCCGTTCATCTGTCCATGCTGCGCTGGTACTGGTGGGATCGCATCTCCCAGCAGCAGAACGCCCGCCCCTCACGGGGCGGACGCTGGCACTACATGGCTTGCTGCTCCTGATGCTGATGCAGCGGGTGGACGCTTGCGGTGAGCGTGCCGTCCTGCTGCTCATAGTGGGAGAGGGCGAGTCCGAGGCCAAAGAAGGTGGGCGCCCATTCGCCGACGAAGATGCCCCACCGGTCGGCGCGGGCGATGCCGGCGCCGGGCTCGGCGTTGAGGGATAGGGCCCAGGTGGCGATGGACAGGCCGATGGACGCGAAGGCTGCGGTGTAGGCGTGTTCGCTGCGGAGGCCTTTCTCGTGCAGCTTCTGGATCATCACGTGTCTCCCTGGTGTGTGGGGGGTCAGGGCACTTTCACCAGGGTCACCCGACTGGCGGACCTTCGCATCCGGGAGCGCCGTTCTAGCCGAGCACACCGAGCTCTGTGTCCGGACGGCAGAAGGCGCAGGCCTCCACGCCGCCCGTCGTGATCGCTTCGAGTGCCTGCTCCCGGCTGACGGTCTTCGTGCGCTTCGCCATGCCGCAGCCGCCGACGTGCACCTCGATGGGCCGCCGCTGGGCGCCGATGTCGTAGGACAGGCACCAGCTGGGTTCGGCGGCCATGCGTGCCCGATGTTCCGCTGCCCGGTGGGCCTGGGCGGCGGCGCGCTCCTCGACGGCGATGTCCTCGTCTACGCGGCGGAGCTGCCAGGCGAGCCAGGCGCGGACGCTGCGGAGCCGCTCGAGACGAGACACGTTTTCGGACACATATTCGATTCTAGGTCGGGGGCTCCGGGAGTCGCCGGGCGAGGCGCATGATCAGCTCGTCGGCCGCCTCGGCATCCTCACCGCCCTCGTCGGCGACAGGCTGCAACAGGCGTAGCACGGCGTGCCCCTCGCCGATCGTGAGCAGCGGTTCCCGGTCGCCGGGGGTGTCGAGGAGGTCGTCGAGATCCATGCCCGGACAACCGACGACGCAGGTCAACGGTTACGACGACGCCCGGCCCCGGCCTGCCGCGATCTGCCCGACCGCCTCGCCCGTCATCCCGAGCCGCTCGCCGATCGCGCGGTACGTCACGTTCTGCGCCTTCGCTGTGAGCACCGCCTGCTGCCGCACATCCGCCACCAGGCGGTGCAGCTCCGGCCACTCGCGCAGCAGCTCCGTACATGCGGCCGCCCGATCCAGCGCATCCGGGATCGCCTCCAGCGCCCGCAGCGCCTCACGCACCCGCTCAACCTCACCCGCCACCTGCGACACCTCCCCGCCCGGAGCGTAGGTCTGCACACAGCGCCGCCCAAGGGGTACCCTCTGGATCCAAGGGGTACCCCTTGGGCCCGTCGGGACGCCCCGACGACGCCCTACAACTGAACGAGGCCCGCAGGTGCGCTAACACCGAACGGGCCTCTGACCACCGGAGAGTGACCTCCATGGCTGACCAGCAGCCTACCCGCGCACGCCGCATCGGCGGCCCCATCCGAGCCGCCTGGTTCTTCGTCCTCGTCATGATGCTCGCCGCCGCCGCATGGTCCATCAGCGGCAAGCTGACGGCCTGGGGCATGGACCCCCGCCTCGCCTGGGGCCTGTCCCTGATGTTCGACCTGGCCGGCCTCATCTGCGCCGAGTACGCCCGCCGCGCCATCGAACGCGGCTCCCCCGCCGGCCTGGCCCGCCTCTCCATCGCCGGGTTCGTCGTCGTCTCCGGCGCCCTCAACTTCAGCCACGGCCGCCAGATCGGCGGCCTCGTCGCCGGGTGCGGCCTCGCCTCCATCTCCGGCGCCGTCGAGCTGCTCTTCGAACTGCACCGCCGCGACGTCCGCGACGAGCAGCGCGCCGCCCGAGGACTCATCGCCGAACGCATGCCGCACATCCCGCTCCTCGGCTGGGTCATGTTCCCCGCCCGGTCGTGGCAGACACTGCGCGGCGCGGTCGGTGCCCGGCTCGACGTCCTGGACCCGGTACAGCAGCCGAGGACAGTCGTCGTCGAGCGCGTCGTCACCCCGCCGCCGACGGAGAATCCGGCACCGCAGCTGCCGCCCGCCGAAGAGGAAACCACCGCGCTCATCACGTACCGAGACCCGCGCTGCGCCGTGATCCGCCCGCTGTACGCCGACGGCACCCGGCCCGGCACCAAGGCCATGCGCGACGCCCTCCGCGCAGCCGGGCACGGCGTCGTCGGCGACTCCACGATCCGCGGCGTCCTGCGCGCCGAGGTCGAGGAGCACGAGCCGCACCTCGCTGCACTGCCGCCCGCGATCACCCCGCGCACCGCGTAGGGCCGCGTCATGTTCGCCATCCTCGGCGTGTTCTTCGCCTTCGCCGTCCTCGGCAGCTTCCTCGCCCTCTGCGTCGTCGCCGCCCACGACGTCCCGCTCATCGCCGGGACAGCCGCCTTCATCCTGACCCTCGCCGCGCTCGGCGTGGCCATCCTCCACTGAGGACCCCCGTGAACATCACCAACAACCTCGTCACCCTCGGCGGCGTCGTCGTCGGCCTCGCCATCCTCACCACCACCCTCATCCGCTGGGTCTTCCAGGAAAAGAAGCGCCCCGCCGCCCTGGCCCCGTTCCTCCTCGCCCTCGCCTACGGCATGCTCCTCATCCTCTCGGCCGGCGGGATCCTCGGCGCAGCCGCGGACATCGCTCTGTGGGGAGCCAACGGGCTCGGCGACTTGACCCTCGTCTGGGGTGTCGGCGGCGGCACGCAGAACGTCACGCGGGCCGCGCAGATGGCGCTCACCAACGGCGGGCACGCGGTCGTCATCCTGCTGACCGTCGCCCTCCTTGCACTGTGGAAGTTCGCGGGCAAGGTCCCGAACGGCAAGCTCGCCGCGGGCATCCTGTGCGGCATCTGCCTCGGCCTGTCCGGCGCGGTCGCAGGCGCAGCCGCGGTGCCCCTCGCGTCCGGCGCGAACCTGCTCGGCCTCGGCCTGACGGCGGTCCTGTGATGGGCCGCGCCGCGAGGGCCGGCCACCGGCTCGCCGCCGGGACCGGGCGCCTGCTGTACGGGCTCGGCGACGTCCTCGACTCCCCGACCGGCTGGGGTGCGCTCGGCCGCATCGTGGGTGTCGGGGGCGGGGCGCTGTTCGTCGGTGCGCTGATCGTCCGGGCCCCGGTCCTGGTGTACGCCGTGCCGCTGGTGTGGGTGGCCGCAGCGTGGCGTCTGTCCGATTCGTCCGCCACTCCCCCACCGAGAGGGGCTGGCCTCTCCGGCGACGTTCTCGCAGTTGAGCGCGCCGAAGTCGCGAGAGTGGTGCCGATCGCGGAAGGGGTTGGCTGCATCCTGCATCCAGTCCGCGAGGAACACCCGCAGCCCTGACCACGCGAGCTCAACAGACCCCGGGGCGGCCGCCATCCGCCAAGACATCGGCCGCCCCGGTCCCCATCCCAACCAGGAGACAGGACCGCCATCATGGCACTGCGCAAGACGATGCCCGCCCGCGACGAGAAGCAGGCGACCCCGGACAACCCGCACTCCCGCGAGTACTCCGCATCTCGCGGCGGCTACGTGCAGGCCGAGCCGAAGCCTGTGCCCGGCACGCCGAAGAAGGGATGATCGGCACATGAATGCTCTGGTGCAGTTCGTTCGTGAACGGCTCGACTACGACGAGCAGTTGGCGCGGTGGGCCGAAGGACAATCCCCCGCCTGGTACGCAAGTTCGGCGTCCGATGAGCCCAACAACCCAGATCGAGCCTGCGTCGTCAACGGAAAGGACGAGTCCATCACCGGGGATACCGACGCGGGATACGCGGACCACATCCGAACTCACGACCCAGAGCGCACTCTGCTCCGCGTTGCGGCCGACCGTTCCCTGGTGGAGGCGTATGCCGATGTGGCCGACTTGGACACGGACGATCCAGAGCCGTCATTCGCCTCAGGGCGAGCCGTCGGGCTCGGTATCGCGGTACGAGCACTGGCAGCCCTGCACTCCGGACACCGCGACTACCAGTCCACGTGGGCCCCGCGGTAACAACCGTTGTCAGTGCCCCGGCGTAGCGTGGATGCATCCCACCCGCGCTTGCTGGCTGCAGCGCTGCTGAGACCGGAGCCCTTGCCGAACGGTCCCCCGTCGGCAGGGGCTTCGCCGTACCCTGGCCCCCTCTCATCACCGCCACGTCCTTGGGGGGACCATGCGCCACACCACCGCCGCGGCCGCCGCCGTGCTGCTTCTCGCCCTCACCGCCTGCTCCACCGAGTCGGACAACCCGCCGGCCACCGCCTCGCCGAAGCCTGGCCAGACCGCCGCCACCGAGCAGACCGAGCAGCCGACCGACAGCCAATCGCCGGCCGACGAAGCCACCGCGAAGGCACTGGAGCAGGCCGTCCGCGCCTACTCCGACGCCTACTTCGCCGCCGACACTAAGAAGGCGCACGGCATGATGACGAACCGCTGCCAGGCGACGGCACCGATCGAGGTGTACGGCCCGGTTGTCGAGGCGGCCGTGAAGCAGTACGGCCAGCAGGAGATCAAGACGTTCGCCGTGGACCAGCTGTCGGGCGATCTGGCGCGCGTGACGTACACGTACTCCGTGCCGATGCTCGATCAGAAGCAGCAGCCGTGGGCGCGTGAAGGCGGCGCGTGGCGGTTCGACGGCTGCTGACCACCGCAGCCGACGGGGCTGCGGCTTGCGTAAGTTGCAGCCCCCAAGATCGTGATCTTTCGTTTTTTCGTACCTTCCCCACCAGGGAGGTACGGGCATGGCGACCAAGCAGAACGAGGAGATCGCGCGGCAGCGTGAGGACGAAGTCGTCCTGCTCTACACCCGTGACCGGCTCACCTTCCGTGAGATTGCCGAGCGCATCGGCGCCGACGTCAAGAACACGCACCAGGCGTGGAAGCGCGGCAGGGCTCGGCTCCACAAGGAAGCGTCCGAGGCGTTCGGCGAGATGGTCGGCGGCCAGCTCGCCACCTGCAAGCAGATCATCGACGGCCTGATGCCCGTAGTCCTCCGCGGCGACGCCAACTCGGCCAAGGCCGGTGAAGCGATCGTCCGCGCCATGGACCACGAGGCCAAACTCCTCGGCCTGTACGCCCCCGTCCGCGCGAACGTCACCGTCACCGACGAGATGACCGAGCGGGTGAAGGCCCTCGCCGCCGAGCTGGCCGAGCTGTGACCGCCGACCTCGACGAGCGCCTGGCCGCCATGTCGCCGGCCGAGCTGGAGCTCCTCGAATCCGAGCTGCGCGCCGCACTGTGGCAGAAACGGTGGAACCGCTGGACGCCGTACCCGTGGCAGGTCCCGCCCGACGAGATCCCCACCATGGGCTGGTGGCTGCAGCTCGGCGGCCGCGGCACCGGAAAGACCGACGGCTGCGCCCGGTACATGGTGGAGCACGTCAACGGGCCCGCCTGTGACCCCCGTCTGCGGGGCGGGCACCGCATGGCGATCGTCGCCCCGACGCAGGGCGACGCCGTCGAGGCCTGCGTGAATGGCCCGTCCGGGCTGCGCGCCCACGACCCGCGCGTGACGCTGAGGACGACCGCGGGCGGCACGTTCGCCCGCTGGCCCACCGGCGCCGAGGCCAAGCTGTTCGGCGCCCACTCACCCGACGACATCGAGCGCCTGCGCGCCGGTGGCAACAGGTGCCTGGTGTGGATGGAAGAGGTCGCGGCGCAGCGACGGCTGAAGGAAGCGATCACACACTCGGAGATGGGGCTCCGCATCGGCCCGAACCCCCACTACATCGCGAGCACCACCCCGAAGCCCCGCACCGAGATTGTCGAGCTGACGCAGCGCGCGGACGTCGTCATGACCCGTGGCCGCACACGCGACGCTGTTCACCTGCCGCAGGACATGCGCGACTTCCTCGTCCGGAAGTACGCCGGCACCCGGCTGGAGAAGCAGGAACTCGACGGAGACCTCCTCACCGACATCGAGGGCGCGCTGTGGAAGCGGGCCCGGCTGGACGCCACCCGCGTCGGCGCGGCCCCGCCCATGGTGCGGATCGTCGTCGCGATCGACCCGGCGGCCAAGGGCGGCGACGAGTCCGACGAGATGGGCATCGTCGTCGCCGGGCTCGGCCAGGCCTACATCCCCGACCGCAACGGCTACCCGCGCAGGCACGGCTACGTCCTCGACGACCTGTCCGGCCGCATGTCGCCCGAAGAGTGCATGCGCAAGGCCGCGCAGGCGTACCACGCGTGGAAGGCCGACGCAGTCATTGCCGAGGTCAACAACGGCGGAGACTGGATCGGGACGACGCTCCGGCAGATCGACAAGACGGTGAACTACCGCACGGTCACCGCCACCCGCGGCAAGCAGACCCGCGCCGAGCCGGTGGCCGCGGTGTTCGACCAGCTGGCCGCGCACATCGTCACGTCGCTGCCGGAGTTGGAGGAGCAGCTCGTGACGTGGGTGCCCAGCGAGGACTCCCCCGACCGGCTCGACGCCATGGTGTGGGCCCTCACTGATCTCATGCTCGCGCCCGCGGGCAACCTGGCCGCGGTCGCCTGAGGAGGCAGCACTGATGGGACGATTCCGAGACGTGGCCGACGCGTTGTTCGGCCGGCGCGCGGGGGGCCTGGACACGCTCCGGGACCGGCGCCCGATCACCGTGGCCTCCATCGGCGGGCAGCAGTCGCTGACGCTGGACCTCGACGCCGAGGCCCGCGGCTACGCCAACAGCGCGGTGGCGTACCGGTGCGTGGCTGCGATCGCCGACAACGGCAGCTCGGTGCCCCTTGCCGTGCACCAGTCGGACGGCTCGGTCATCGACGGCCACCCGATCGCGCACCTGTTCAACAAGCGGCCCAACCCGCTCATGTCGGCGCGCGTATTCAAGTCTCTCGTTCTCCAGCAGGGTGAGCTGGCAGGCCAGTCGTTCGTGTGGCTGGACCGTGGGGAGACCGGCCTCGGCGACGTCGCCGAGGGGCACATCGTCTTCGACCAGGTCGATGTCATCGTCGACAAGCCGCTCGCGCAGCGGCCAACGATGGCGAACCTCATCGGGTTCATGATCCGGCGGGCGGACGGGCAACAGGTCCCGGTCCTGCCCGAGGAGATGCTCTGGCTGCGGTACCCGCATCCGTTCGACCCGCTCGGCTGCCTCGCCCCGTGGAAGGCCGCCCGGCACGCCGTCGACATGGACGCGTACGCCCGCGAGTGGCAGCGCTCCAGCTACAAGAACGGCGCCAACCCGACGGGCGTCGTCTACCTCGGTCAGATGGACGAGCAGCAGTTCGCGGCCGCCCGCGCCGCGTGGCGCTCCTCGATGCAGGGCCCGGCGAACGCGGGCAAGAACCTCCTCGTCTCCTCCCCGCCCGGCGGCGGCACCCCGGTCTCCTACGCCCGGGTCGGGCTGACCGCCGAAGAGATGGACTACCTCGAGTCCCGCATGGCGAACGCGGCCGAGGTGATGATGGCGTTCGGCGTGCCTCACGACTACCTGGCCGCCGGCACCACGTACGAGAACCGGGCCGCGGCGAAGGCCACGCTGTGGTCGGACACGATCAAGCCCAAGTTGGAGATCATCGGCTCGGAGATCGACCGCGTCCTCCTGCCGTCCGACTCCGAAGAGGCCGAGTTCGACCTGTCCGGGGTCGAGGCTCTTCAGGAATCGCAGGACTCCAAGGCGCAGCGGGCACGCGCGAGCACGTACGCGGACATCACCACGATCGACGAGGCCCGCGCCGAGCTGGGATACGACCCGCTGCCCGGCGGGATCGGCACCCAGACCCTGACGCCGTACCGGGCGCAGTACGCGCCGGTGGGTACCCCAGCCCCGCCGGAGGAGGAACGGGCGTGGCTCGCAGACTTCGCTCGCCCGTCGACGGACGTCGGGCCCGTCGTCGAGCGGGCCGTCGAGTCCGCACTCGCCCGCATCCTCGACGCGGCCCGGCCGCAGGTCGACGCCCCGACGACACCCCGTCGTCTGGAACTGACACGCGCCGACGACACCCCGTCGTCCCCATCGCTGGCGGACATCAACGAGGCGTATGACGAGCTGGAGGCCACCGGCCGCCGCGCCGTGCAGGCCCTCGCCAAGGAGCAGCGCGAGCGTGTCCTACGCGACTTCGACCGGCTGATGAAGAAGCCCGAACGGTCGGCGGCCTGGCTGACCGAGGTACGCACCGAGGCGTGCGCCATCGCCCGCGAGCAGCTGCTCACCCTCGCCCCGCCGGACCTCGACATCGTCCCGGCAGACCGCGCCACGGACATGGACGTCGCCGCCGGCCCCGACGGGTGGGAGCAGCGGATCCGGGTGCGGGAGATCTTCGACGGCGGTTACTGGCGGCGCCGGACCCGGGAGGTGCTGCGCCCGTTCGTCGAGCGGGCATGGCGCCGGGGCGGTGCCACGATCACCGGCACTTTCGACCTTGACGAGCCAGACGTCGCTGGAGCGCTGCGGGACCGGATCGACGAGTTGGCCGGGCAGGTGACGGCGACGACGGAGCAGGTGCTGCGGTCGCAGCTCCTCGCGCACGGTGTCGCCGAGGGTGAGTCGGTGCCCGAGCTGCGGGCGCGGATCCAGCGGGTGTTCACCAACCTCTCCGACTACCGGGCAACGATGATCGCCCGCACCGAGACTGTCGGCGGCTACAACGCCGCGTCGCACATGGCTGCCCTCGACGCCGGGGCCGTGCGCAAGACGTGGCTGTCCACCGACGACGCCCGCACTCGCCGCACACACCGTGCTGCGCAGGGCAGTTCGGTGCCGATGAACAAGCGGTTCCCGCTCACCGAGTCACGGTGGCCGGCGGATCCGGCCGCGCCCGCCAACCAGTCCATTCAGTGTCGCTGCGCGCTGACCTTCGAGTTCGAGCCCGAGGAGTCCTGACCATGGCCACTCTGCTGCGGGGCGAGGTCCCCGTCATCCTCCAGCCTGCGGGGAGCGTGCAGTACCGCGGCGCGTACTGCCCGGTCGGCGTCCCGTTCTCCGAGGTGCGCCGGGGGCCGTTCGACGGCAAGACCGATCTTGCTGTCGTGCCGGACCCGAACGGTGACCTGCCGAAGCACGTCAGCTTCGGCGGCGGCCGGATCGTCTACGAGTACGACGGCCGCGACAACAAGGACCGTGCCGTCTACCGGTACGCCCCGCGCCTGTCCCCCGCCCACCAGTCCGTCATGGACGGCGTCGCCGAGGTGTACGCCGAACACCAGTTGAAGCAGCAGGGAGGCCAGTGATGGCAGAGATCGAGTTCCGGTCGCTCGAGGATGTCGAGTGGCGCGTCGACGAGGGCAGCGACGGCACGTTCGCCGGGTACGCCTGCCGCTACGGCAAGAAGGACAGCTACGGCACCACGTTCCACCCTGGCGTGTTCCGCAAGGGAGTCGACAAGCAGGACTACGCCCTGCTGTTCATGCACTCCCCCTACCAGCCCGTCGGCACCTTCCGCGCCGAGGAGAAGTCCGATCACCTGTGGATCGAGGGCCGCTACGACGACACAGCCGCCGGCCGGGACGCCCGCGTCATGGCGCGTAGCGGATCCGCGCGGGAGCTGTCGGTCGGGTTCGTCCGCACCGACCTCCCGGACTGGAAGAAGCTCTACGAGCTCGGTGACGACGAGCGGGCCGAGCTGCTGGAGAACATCCGCAGTGCCCGCCTGGTGGAGGTCTCCCAGATCACGGCACGCATGGCGGCGGTGCCCGGCTCGAAACTGAAGACCGTCCGGTCCGCGCTCGGTGACCTGTACGAGCAGGTACAGGCCCCGACTCTCGACGAGCAGGCGGCCGCGGCCGAGGAGGAGCAGCAGGCCGACGAGCAGCGGATGCAGGAGCGGGCGCGCCGTGCGGCGTGGCTGCGACTGACGACGATCGGCTGACCCGTGAGCAGCTGTCGGCGGTGCAAGTTGCAGCCCCCGCCGACGGGCGTCACAGATTCGATCTACCCTCGCCAGCAACTGATCCGGGCGCTCACACCGGACGTAAAAGCCGTGAGCATGCCGGGCGCGATCCACCGGCCGTGACAGACGGACCGCAGACACCCATGACCCATGGGTGGGCTGCTGGCCCGCCCCACGGAACCGAGGAGGACGCGATGCCCAAGGCACCCACCCTCATCGAGCAGCGGGACGAAATCGTCGCGCAGCTCCAGGACCCCAACTACGACGGCGACCCGAGCGAACTCCTCGCCCGCGCCGACAAGATTGCAGCAGACATCGAGGCAGCGAACCAGCGCGACGCCCGTCTGAGGGCCCTGCGCGGCGCGCAGCTCCCCGCCGGTGACCCGCAGCCCCAGCCCGGCCAGGGCAACCAGCCCGGAATGCAGCCCGACGAGCGCGGCAACCCCGACCCCGTGTCGGCCGCCGAAGCGTTCGTCCGGTCCGCGGCGCTGGCCCAGTTCCGGGAGCACGGCAAGCGCGGCCAGTTCTCCGTCGAACACCGCGCGGCCCCGGCCGGCACCGTCACCACCGGCACCCAGCCCCAGCAGAACACCCGAGTCCCGGGGATCATCCCGAACAACCCCGACTTCCCGCTCCTCGTCGCCGGGCTGCTGGACCGGCAGACATCCGACGGCACCACGCTGGAGTACATGCGGGACACGTCCGGCCCGCAGTCGACGTGGAACAAGGCCGCCGTTGTCGCGGAAGGTGCGGACAAGCCGAAGACGGGGCCGTTCACCTTCGACCTGATCACGACCACGCTCAAGACTGTGGCGCACTGGGTGCCCATCACACGGCAGGCCGCCGACGACAACGGCCAGCTGATGGGCTACATCAACGGCCGCCTGACGTACGGGCTGGAGTACCTGCTCGACAGGCAGATCCTCACCGGCAACGGCACCACGGAGATGCAGGGCATCCTCACCACCCCGGGCATCGGCAGCTACCAGCCCGGCGTCGGCTCCACGGACGTCAAGCTCATCACCGTCCGCAAGGCCAAGACACAGGCCGAGCTGGCGATGTACCCGCCGACTGCCGTCGTGATGAACCCGCTCGACTGGCAGGACATCGAGCTCGACGAGGACGCCAACGGGCAGTTCCGCGTCATCGCGAACGTCACCGACCCGGGCGCCCCGACCCGCCTGTGGGGCCTTGCCGTCGTCACCACCGTGGCGATGACCGCCGGCACCGCGCTCCTCGGCGGCTTCCGCACCGGCGCGACGCTGTGGGAGCGGCAGGGGATCACGATCCTCATGACCGACAGCCACGCGGACTACTTCACCGCGAACACGCTGGTCATCCTCGCCGAGCGCCGGGCGAACGTCGCGGTGCACACCCCGCAGGCGTTCGTCCGCATCACGTTCGCCGCGGCGACCTGACCCCTGGCCCGACCCGACACCGTGAGGAGGCCAGTGATGGCCGGAGCACGAAGCACGAAGTCCGACACCCCCGAAGAGCAGCCGAACGCGGCCGTCGTCCGCACGCAGGAGTACGCGGCAGGCGAGGGCTGGGACATCGGCCAGACCGCGCCGCAGGACGCCTTCCGGGCGCTCGGCGGCGAGGGCATGTCCACCCCGGTCGGCCCGGTCGTGAACAAGCACCCGGGCGGCTTCGCCCGGCAGATCGTTTCCAAGGGCGGGCTCGTCACGGCCGGCGTCAAGCGTGAGCTCGACGCCGCCGAGGCCGAGCAGTCCGACGGCGACAAGGCCGAGGGCTGACCGATGGCGTACTGCTCTGTGGCAGAGGCGCGGGAAGCGGGCTGCACCGGCTCTGACGCCGAAGTCAGCGCGTGGATCGCTGCTGCCACGGAGCGGATCACCCGGTACACGCAGCAGCTCTTCGAGCCAACCCCCCTGGTGGTGGTGGCGGACGTGGCGGCGGATGGACTGGTCATCCTTACCCGCCGCGTCCGCACGGTCACTGCTGTGACGCCCGTCGTCTCCGATGGGTCGGCGTCGTCGCTGCCGTCGTCGGCGTGTCGGGTCACGTCGTCTGACGTGCTCGGGCAGATCGACGCCGTGCACCTGCGGTGGGGCGGCTACGACGACCTGATTGCCGGGGCCGAAAGCTACTCCGGTGGCTGGCGTGGCCTGTTCGAGCGGTGGGGACTGGAGCAGGCAAAGGTGGAGGGCGAGTTCGGATACGCCACTGTGCCGGCCTTGGTGGGCAAGGCGTGCGCCCTGCTCGCTGCGCACATCGAGACCCAGACACGCCCGTCGGACGCAGATGCCGCACAAGACCCGGGGCTGGACGTCGACGACGAGGGCAACAACGTCCGCATCGAGGACGACGCCCCGTCGGACCCCGTCACCCCGTCGTCGTCGACCGGATCGACGCAGGCAGACGCCCTCCTCGTCGACTACATCAACCGCGCCGTCCCGTCCTTCGGAGGTGTGTGATGCGGTTCGGAGCCTCCGCCACCGCCCGCCTCAACACCCGCGCGTACGAGCGCGGCCTGCGTCGTGTCCTCGGCGGCATGTCCGACGACGTGAAGCGCGCCGTTGAGCGGACCCGCATCGACGTCCAGAACGAAGCCCGGCGCCGCGCCCCCGTCGACACCGGCCGGCTGCGGTCCTCCATCGTCTCCCGCGCCGAAAACTCCGGCCGCTCGGTCGGCTACGTCGTCGGCACGAACGTCAACTACGCGGCCGCCGTCGAGTACGGCACCGCCCCGCACGTCATCAAGCCCCTCACCAAGAAGGCGCTCTACTGGCCCGGCGCCCGCCATCCGGTCGCGCAGGTCAACCACCCCGGCACCCGCCCGCAGCCGTTCATGAGGCCGGCCGTGGAGATGGCAGAGATCTTCTTCCGCGCCAACATGGGTCGCGCCGGGCGGGGGCGTCGCTGATGGCCGCCACCACCGCAGGCGCGATCAAGGCCCGCCTCGAAGCCCTCGGCACGAGCGTGCCGTTCTTCCGCGACGGTCCGCGCCCCGGGCAAGCACCCCCCTTCGGCGTCATCACCGAGGCAGTGTCCATCGGCCTCGACCTCACCGGCCAGGGCGACTTCGGCGACCCGGACGCCTCGGTCCCGATCATCGAAACCGTCACGGTCGACCTCATCGAAAACGCCCGCACCAAAGCCACCGCAAGCAAGGCCCCGAACGCCGAACGCTACGGCCTCGCCGAACTGTTCGCGCACGCCCTGCACGGCCACCCACTGCCCGCGCATCCAGCGAAGGTCACCGCCGTCCGCGTCCAGGACATCGACCGCTTCCCCATCGCCGACAACCGCATCCGGCACTCCATCACCGTGGCAATCCACCGTGAGCTGCTCCGCTCGGAGGTGCTTCCCGCATGACCGTCGCCTACATCCCCATCGACCGGACCGAGGTCGTGTCCTACCTCGGCTCGTCATGGCCGCCGGCCGCCACCGCCACGTTCCTGCGCGTGCCCACGGAACAGGGCGTCACCGACGGCGCGGTCGTCATCCACGAGGTCGAGGGCCAGCCCGGCATCACATGGTGGCTCGTCGACGGGATCATCCCGCCGCAGGACGCCGGCCCCGTCGATGAGGCCCTGGCCGCCCTTGTGCCCGGCTCCGCGCTCGAGACCCCGGCACCGCAGGACGAAGAGCCACCGGGCCCGCCCGCGGGCGGCTTCGCCACGAGCGCTCCCACCCCGTAACCCGCCCGTCCGGGCCGAACCCCGGCACCAGGAAGGAAGAACCGCCATGCCGATCCAGCGCTTCACCCGCGTCTACGGAATCCAGGACGCGAAGATCGCGCCGCTGACCGCCGACCCCGCCGGGGGCACCCCGACGTACGGGGCCCTCATCGACGTGCCCGGAATCAAAACTCTCGAGATCTCGGGCGACGTCGAGGTCAAGAAGCTCCGCGGCGACAACGTGCAGCTTGCCTCGAACTCCAGCATTTCGAACGTCCAGGTGTCGATCACCCACGCCAAGATGTCGCTCGACGTCCTGGCCGCCATCATCGGCGGCACCGTCACCGACTCCGGCACCACCCCGGCACAGAAGGCCACCTGGGACCTGACCGCCGACACGGCCAACTTCCCGCCCTTCAAGCTCGAGGGCGTCACCCCGCCGAACGGTGTCGACCTCGTCGGCGGCGATGTGCACGTGGTCCTGCACAAGCTCACGGCCTCTTCGTTCCCCGACCTCGGGTTCGCCGAGGAGGACTACCGCATCGCCAGCTTCACCGCCGACGCGGACCCCCTCCAGGCCAACGGCAAGTGGATCTCCGTCGTCCTCAACGAGACCGCCGCGGCAATCGCCTGACCGCCGGGCGGGCGCGGCCTCCACCCACTGCCGCCCGCCCGGCCCCCGCCCCTTCCGCAGGCCGAAACCCGGCACTGACCCAAGGAACGCACCATGACCACAGGACTCGACCTCATTGCCGAGGGAAGCACCGTCACCCTCACCGACGGCACCACCGTCCAGCTTCGCTACGCCTTCCGCGCCCTGGCCCTCCTCGAAGCCCGCTTCGGCAGCATCGCCGCCGTCCAGGCCGCGATCGACTCCACCGGCCAGGGTGCGGCGTTCGGCCCCCTCCTCCAGATCATCGGCGCCGGCAGCGTCGGGCCCGGCGGCTTCGAGCCCCACATCCGCGAGCACCAGGACGCCAAGGGCGAACGGAAGATCTCCGGCGACATCGTGTTCCGCCGTCGCACGGACGGCGTCGACCTGGCCGACCTCCTCGACCCCGGGCGCCTCGACGAGTACGTGTCAGCCTTCTCCGCCGCCCTCTCCAAGGCGCTGCAGCACCGGGGAAAAGCCCCGATGACGGACGTGACCCCGGGCCTTACCCCTGGTCAGAGCTCTACTACCTCGCCGTCGGTGCCCTCCACATTCCTCCCGACACCTTCTGGGACATGACGCAGGCGCAGCTCCTCACGCTCGCCGAACAGCACAAGGCCGCCCACAGCAGCGGCCCTGCCCAGACCGTCCAGTCCGGCCCCGGCCTCATGGCCATGGCCGCCATGCAGTAGGAGGTGACCCGAGGTGGCCGACGACATCAACTTGCCGAATTTGATCAGCCATCTGCAGGTCAACCTCGCCAACACCAGCGGGTTGGTAGCGGACGCCACCCGGCAGGGCTCATCGGTCGGAGCCGCGCTCGGCTCGTCGCTGCAGCGCGAACTCCGCGACACCGTCCGCAACATCCCCGACATCCCCATCAACGGCGACAGCTCGGACCTTGACCGCGACCTGGCCCGCGTCCGCCGCGAACTCGACGAACTGTCCAACCAGCGCATCGGCGTCGACATCAGCGTCGAGGAAGCCCTGCGCCGCATGGCCGAGCTGGAGCCCCACCTCGACCGGCTCCAGCACACTCACCCGAACATCAACGTGCAGGCCTCCGTGGGCGGGGCGCTGCGCCAACTCGCGGAGGTTAGCGCCGCGGCCCGCCAGGTCGATGACGAGGACATCGATATCGACGTCGATGTCGACAGCGACAACGCCCGGCGCCAGCTGGACGAGGTCCGCCGTGCACTCGGCCGCGTCGTCGGCATGATCGGCGGCCTGGCCGGGCTGGCCGCCCCGTTCGTCACCGCGGGCGCCGCCGTGGGGGCCCTGGTGCCGCTGCTGGGCGCAGTGGTCACCACCCTGGCGCAGATCGCGCCGGCCGCCGCGACGGCCGTGTCCGGACTGATCGCCGTGAAGCTGGCGACGAGCACGATCAAGCTGGCCATGGTCGGCGTAGAGGACGCCATCTCAGCGGCGCTCGACCCGGAGAAGGCCGAGGAGTACGCCGAAGCGCTGAAGAAGCTCTCCCCGAACGCGAGGCTTTTCGTCGAGGAGTTCCGTAAGGCACGGCCCGTGCTCGACGAGATCCGCAAAACCGTGCAAGACAAGGTATTCGCCGGGCTCGACAAGGAGCTGCGGAACACGGCCAAGGCAGCTCTACCGTCCCTGCGGACGGCGCTCAACGACACGTCCGACAGCCTCAACCGGATGGCCAAGGGCGTCGGAGCGGCAGCCCGCGACCTGGCTGACCGGGGCATCCTCGGTACCGCGCTGAAGGGCGCCACAAAGGGCCTCAAGAACTTGGAACGTGTTCCGGGCCAAGTCGTCACGGCACTCGGGAAGATCGGTGCTGCCGCCGCGCCTGGCTTCGACAGACTGACGAAGGCGGCCGCCAAGGCGGCCGACGAGCTGGCGGAGAAGATCGACCGCAGCTTTGAATCCGGGGCGATGGAGAAGGCGATCGATCGCGCGATCGACCTGCTCGGCGACTTGAAAGACATCGCCGGGAACGTTGCTGGGATCATCGCCAACATCTTCAAACCGGCGCAGGACAACGGCGGCGGACTCATCGGCGTACTCAAGACGATCACCGGAGAGCTGGAGAAGGCTTTCGCTGACCCGAGGGTTCAAAAGGGCCTCGGTGCGCTCTACTCGGTGATGAACCAACTCGCCAAAACGGTCGGCCCACTGCTCAGTGAAGCCCTGAAAATCGTCGGCGACGTCTTCGCCGAAATCGGCCCCGACCTCGAGACTTTCATCCGCGAAATAGGCCCGGACCTCAAGGACCTGCTCAAAGAGCTGGGCCCCATCGCCAAGGACATGGCCAAAGCCACCGGTGAGCTACTGGTCAACCTTGCCCCGGTCGTGTCCAAGATCCTGCAGCTGGTCACGCTCCTCGTCCATGAGATCGGCCCCGCCATCGAGAAGGTGGCGCCGCTCATCTCCGACACCCTCGGATGGGCGCTCGACGCCCTCGCCGACCTGCTCAACGAATTCGTGATCCCCGCCCTGCGGACAGTGAAAGCAATCCTGACGGGCGATTTCAGCGAAGCCACCCGCATTGCTGGCGAAGCGGCACGCGACATGTCGGTATCGGCCGTCATCAACTTCCAGGAGTTGCGCGACAAAGCGTCGGAACATATCCGCACCATGCGCGACAACGCGGTCCGCTACTCGCTGGACATGGCCGCAAGCCTCGTGCGGCTCACCGCCGAACTCGTGGCCCGAATCGCAATGTTCCTGCAAGAACTGCCCGGCAAGGCACGCAGCGCACTGAGGGGCCTGGCCTCCAGCATGTCGCAGCGCGCCGTCGAGGGCGCGAACGCCTTCCTCAGCGGAATCTCGAACGGCTTCCGGCAGGTCGTGTCACTGACCGCGTCCATGCCCGGCCGGGTGCTATCCGCGCTCGGCAACCTCGGCAGCCTGCTGTGGAACGCAGGCGCCCGTCTGATCGGCGGCTTCATCTCCGGTATCCAGTCGCAGATCGGTCGCCTGCAGAACACCCTCTCCAGCATCACGAACATGATCCCCGACTGGAAGGGGCCACCGGAGAAGGACGCACGCCTGCTCACCCCCGCCGGCCGTCTGGTGATGCAGTCCTTCATCACCGGCATCGACGACACCGTGGGTCAGCTGCGGGCGCGGCTGCTGCAGATCACGCGGGAGATGCCGGGCATGCTCGGCGCGGCGAACCTGACCGTGGCCGCGGGTGCCCTGTCGACCGTGCCCGGACGCGGCCAGCTGACCCCCGCCTATACGGCGCCGGCCGCGGCCGCCGGGCACACCTTTCACCTGCACCAGACCGACGCGTCGCCGGACGGCATCCTGCGCGCCCTGTCGTGGCGCGGACTCGTAGGGGGCACCAGTGGCTAACGGACGCCTCGGCCGGATCCAGTGGGACGGGCTCATCTTCGGCCCCGGATCCCGCTACCACGTGACCACGATCCACGGCCTCGACGACATGCCCGACATCCGCGCCGAGGACTCGGAGCGGCCGGGCCAGCACGGCGACTACACCGGACCCGACTACACCGGGGCCCGGACGATCCAGCTCGGTCTGACCCTGCTCGGCGAGACCCCAGACGATCTGCGGGAGCTGGTCCTCGCGCTGCGCGCCGCGACGCAGCCGCAGACCAGTCCGCTGCCGCTGGCGTTCCTCGACCAGGACACTTTGATCTACGGCAAGGTCCGGCGCCGCAGCATCCCCTACGACGCCGAACACCTGTGGTCCTCGGGCACGGCGGCGCTCGAGGTGTACTGCGCCGACCCGTTCCTGTACGGGCTCGAGGAGCGGTCGACGTCGACCACCGCCTACAGTCGCGCGGCGGGCCGCACCTATCCGCTGCTGTACCCGCGGACGTACGGGTCGGCCGGTGAGTCCGGGCGGGTCACTGCGGTGAACGCCGGTGCCAGCCCGGCATATCCGACGCTCCGCATCGACGGGCCGGTCGCCAACCCCTCGATCGAGCAGGTGACGACCGGCCAGTCCCTGATCATCGACGCCACCCTCCAAGAGGGCGAATACCTCCTCATCGACACCCGCACCCGCGCAGTCCTCTACCAGGGCACCAGCCCCCGCCGCTCATGGGTCCGCGCCGGATCCATGTGGCCGCTCCTCAAGCCCGGCTCCAACGAGTTGGCGTACCGCGGCGAAGCACTGCCCGGCGGATCCGGCATCCCGTCCCTTCTGACCGTCACCTGGCGAGACACCACCCTGTGAAAGGAGGCCAGCGATGGCCGTCATCAACCCCCCGGCATGGATGCAGGCAGGCTCGTACCCGGCGCAGACGGACCGGCTCGTCGTCTCCTCGCTGCTCGGCTACCCGGGTTTCCTCGCCGACGAGGCGACCCCGACCCGGATCCGGCAGGGCGTCCGCCCCTCGTACCAAAACCAGCAGCTGAAGGTCCGCGCGGCGCCGACCCCGAACATGACCGTCATCGTGTCTGCGGGCTACTGCTACATCGACAATCACGACACCGGCGGCAAGGGTACGTACGTCTGCGTGAACGACGCGGACATCACGCTCGCCGTCGCCCCGGCTGGCGGGGCCGGGCAGTACCGGAAGGACTGCGTCGTCGCGAGCGTGTACGACGCCGAGACCGCAGGCAGCGTCTCCGAATGGCGACTGGAGGTCATTCAGGGCACGTATGCCGCATCGGCCGGCGCCGCGGTCCGGCCGTCGCTTCCGCCGAACGCGCAGATCCTTGCTGATCTGGCTATCGGCCCGTCGCAGACGAGCGTTGCCGCGGCGAACATCACCGACATCCGGCAGTACTCCACGGGCTTCGGTGGGATCCTTCCGGTGGCTTCGGCCGCAGCGCCGAACCGGCCGCACCCTGGGCAGCTTTTCTACCTCACCGACCTCGACCGCTTCCGCTACGGGAAGCTGGACGGGTCGACTGCGGATATGCAGGCGGTCACCGCGTCGGGGTGGAAGACGCTGACGACGATCGGCTCGTACCTGTCCGGCGCAACGGCGGCGGCGTCCCCGAACACCCCTGAGGTGCAGGACGTCGTGATGGGCGGCCTGAGGATCCGGTACTTCCGCGGCATCATCAACTTGAGCGGCGTGACGACGGCAGCTTTCAACATGTTCAACTTCAGCGCGGCGTACCGGCCCGCTGCTGAGATCAACTGGGGTGGCGGCGGCGCTCCGTCCAGTGCGCCTCTGCGCGCCTATCTGTCCGGGTCCGGGAACCTTGGCATCACCGGCCAGTCCACCCCGGTCACGTCCATCAACCTGCGGCAGTTCTTCATCGTCGACGCGCCCGGGGTGGTGTCGTGACCATTCCCGCGCTGGAGGCCCTGTTCGCCCGGCAGGAATCCCTCGCACCACAGAGCAGGGCGCACACGTACACGTACCTGTTCTGCGACCTCAAGACGGACGTGCTGCTCGCCGAACTTCCGCTGTCCGGCGTCCAGTACGGCACCGTCCTCAACGGCATCGGGGTGATGCGCGCCCACGTGCCGTACGCCGACGAGACCCTGCCGCTCGGCCCCG
Source organism: Streptomyces sp. NPDC006283 (assembly GCF_040613325.1). NCBI lineage: Bacteria > Bacillati > Actinomycetota > Actinomycetes > Kitasatosporales > Streptomycetaceae > Streptomyces > Streptomyces sp. NPDC006283. The sequence goes on from NZ_JBEXRZ010000034.1 coordinate 26,091, forward strand.
ACGCTGCCACCGTCCCCGGCCGGACCGCCGTGTACGTCGACCGGGACGGCGTCATCGTGTGGGCCGGGATCCTGTGGACCCGCACCCCGAACGGCTCCGGCTGGGACATCGCCTGCGCGGAGTTCCTGTCCTACTACGAACACCGGTATATCAAGACCACGCTGTCCACCGAGCCGGATCAGATCACGGACACCGACCACGTGCCCGACGGGCAGATGCTGTACGCGAATCAAAAGCACATGGTCTGGTCGCTCTTCAACTACTGCCACGCGCAGCCGTACGGAAATCCGGGCATCAGTACCGCCCTGCTGGCCACCGCCGCGGAGGGCCCGAACAGATTGATGACCTACCGCGGGTACGAGCGGCCCGAGGTGTACCGGGCCGTGTACGAACTCTCGCAGGCAGAGGACGGCTTCGACTTCGGCGTCGAGGTCGGGTGGACAGCGTCGACCAACAACAACCCGCCGACCCGCTACAAGCGACATCGCATGTGGTACCCGCGCCGCGGCCGCACCGCCGCGGAGAGCGGGCTCGTGTTCGCGCACGGCGGGCCTGCCTCCTCAATCGTCTCCTACGACTGGCCTGAAGCCGGCACCCAGTTGGCCACCGAGACATCAGGCATCGGAGAGGGCGAGGGTGAGGCCACCATCGTCCGCACCGCGCAGGCGACCGACATGCTCGAATCCGGCTGGCTGCTGCTCGAGGCGGTCTCCAAGTTCGAGGGCGTTTACGACGCCACGCGTCTGCAGTCCCTGACGAACGCCGACTTGGCGGCGAGGTCGCAGGCCACCACGCAGCCGCGATTCGTCGTGGAGGCGGACGCGGACCCGCCTTTCGGCTCGTACAGCGTGGGTGATGAGGGCCTGTTCGTGATCGACCCCTCCACCCGCATGCCCTCCGGGAAAGAGCAGGTACTCCGCATCATCGCCATCGACGCCGCCCCGGCCACCGGCGCCGAGCGCGTCGCCCTCACCTGCGCGGCGGTGTGACATGCCTGCCTACGCCTCCACCCCGAATGTCCTCCAGCGGATCGCCGCGCTGGAGAAGCGGCTCGACCAGGTGCAGCGACGCGGCAACGGGCTGGCCGACGAATTGCCCGTCTTCCCGACGGCCTTCAACGCGATGCCCATGCTCGACAGCACGTCCTTCATCACCGCGTGGGAGACGACGTTCGCGCCGCGGACCGCGTCTCTGTCACTCGGGCTTGTCTTCTTGGGTGATCAGGTGTCGAGCACGAACACGGGCGGGCAGTGGCAGGTGCTGTTGGACGGCTCCGTAGTCATGTCCGGGTCCGTCGCAGCCACGTACTCGTATCAGTTTGCTGCGCAGACGCTGAATCTGGGCGCCTATCAAGCCTCGGCCGGCGTCAAGTTGGACATTCAGTGCAGGCGCACATCCGGCGCCACAACCGGCGGCCACTTCGGTACCGGCGGAACCATCTCGATCGCCCCCCGGTACGCCCGTCTCCTCTGAAAGGACCCTGATGGCCACACCCATGTCTGCTGACCGGCTGCTCCGCGTGCTGCGCGGCGCAGGCCTGCGCGTGATCGAGCACCGGTCGTGGCGGACGCACAACCGCAACCACAAGGGCCCGTGGGGCCCGGTGAACGGTGTGATGATCCACCACACCGTGACGGCCGGGACGATGTCGTCCGTTGAGCTCTGCTACAACGGGCGCTCGACCTTGCCCGGCCCGCTGTGCCACGGCGTCATCGCCAAGGACGGCACGATCTACCTCGTCGGCAACGGGCGCGCCAACCATGCCGGACTCGGCGACGACGACGTCCTGCGCGCCGTGCAGAACGAGCAGGCGCTGCCCGCGGACAACGAGGCCAACACCGACGGCAACCGCCACTTCTACGGCTTCGAGGCCATCAACCTCGGCGACGGCAAGGACCCGTGGCCGGCGGCGCAGCTCGAGGCGATCGAGAAGGCGGCCGCCGCTATCTGCCGCGAGCACGGTTGGACTCACCGCTCGGTCGTCGGCCACAACGAGTGGCAGCCCGGGAAGGTCGACCCCCGCGGCTTCACGATGGCCAGCATGCGCGCCCGCGTCGAGGAGCGGCTTGCGCCCCCTGCACCCCAACCCCCCGCCCCTGCACCATCCGAGGAGAGCATCGTGCCCGCCAACTGGAACCGCGCCACCGAGACCGACATCGAGCTGACGCCCGGCGAGTGGAAGACCGTACCCGCCGGATCGGTCGACCTCGTTACCGGCGCCACGTCGTACACCGGCTCGATGCACCTGACCCTCACTGCGCCCGCGGGCGGCACGGTGCAGGGCCGCTTCTTCCACCTTCGGCCGGACGGGACGCGCTGGACGTCGCCGATCGTCGAGCGGCTCACGACCAGCGGCGGCAGCTTCATGGACTTCCCGCACGCCGGCAGCGTCGACCCGACAGAGCGGGTCCGCTTCGAAGCGATCTACTACCCGGCCGACGACACCGACGAGACCCCCGCCCCCATCACGTCCGCGCGCCTGCGCGGCCTCTACTGGAAGTGAGAACCCTCATGGCAACAGCACCCGTCGAAACCAAGGTCAAGGCCGCCAGCGCGGTGACGTTCGTCGTGGGCATCGCCCTCGCCGTCCTCAACGCCGTGGCCGCCGACAGCTCGCTCCTCGGCCCGCTGCCCGCCTGGCTCCAGGCCATAACCCTGCCGCTCGTACCGACCGCGCTGACCTGGCTGGCGGGCTACCAGGCCCGCCACACCGCGCGCGGCCCGATCGGCAGCTGAACAACCGGAGGAACTGTGGACGCTGCGACCATCGGCGCGGTAGCGACCATCGTCGTCGGGCTCGCAGCGGCCACGGCCGCCGTGATCGGCCAGCGCAGCAACGCGCGCGCCACCCACCAGGGCGTGGTGATGACCGGCTATGGCGGCCTCGTCAACGAACTGCAGGAAGAGCGCTCAGACCTGCGCGCCAAGCTCACCGAGGCCTACGCCGACCTCGCCCGCGAGCGCGCGGACAAGGCCGAGCTCGTCGCCCGCATCGCACACCTCGAAACCGAGATCGCCGCCCGTGACCGACAGATCGCCGCCCTAGGAGGGCCGACATCGTGACCCCGACCCACCGCACAGAAGGGATACTCGCGCGCCGTTGGCGATCGCTTGCCGTCGCGGCCGTGCTCACGGTCCTCTCCGGCGCCGTCGTGCTTGTGTGGCTGCGCATCGACGCAGCCGACCAGCGCGCGCAGCAGCTGGCGGCCGAGGCGAACGCGCGCGGCACAGCGGTCAGCACTCTGGCCGGTGACGTAAGGATCCTGCGGGCGCAGATCGAAGCGGGCGGCGACACGCCCGCCGTGCCGGATCCGGCACGTGCGGTCGACGACCTGCCCGACCGGGCCGAGGTGCCGGTGCCCATTCCCGGACCGCCCGGACCGGCCGGCGCGCCCGGCGAAGATGGGGAAGCGGGCGAGCCCGGCGACCCGGGAGACGCCGGTCCCACCGGTGCGCCCGGGGAGCAGGGCCAGCCCGGCCAGGATGGATCCGACGGACAGCCCGGCGCCGATGGGCAGCAGGGCCCGGTCGGCCCGGAGGGTCCGCAGGGCGAACGCGGAGAGCAGGGGCCCCGCGGCGAGCAGGGCCCGGCCGGGCCGCCCGGCCAGTCCTGCCCTGACGGCTACTCCTGGCAGACCCCGAGCTACGACCCGGATGCCAAGATCTGCCGCCGCGACGGGGCACCGCCACCGCCCGAGGACGAAGATCCAGCGCCGCCGCTGCCTTTGGCGCTGGACCCGGCGCGTCGCCAGTACCCGTGAAGCCACGATTCCGTCACAACTCCTGCGCGCCGCAACCACAGGGCGGATGATGCGTCCCATCATCACCACCCTTGGGGGGAATCATGCGCACCCGCACTATCGCTGCCGCTCTGCTCCTGGCCGCTGCTCTCATCGGCTGCTCAAGCAGCAGCGACGACAAGCCGGCCGCCAAGCCAACGCCCACCACGGACGCGACGGCTGACAGCACAGTCGAGGATGTGAAGCTCGAAACCGAGTGGGCCCCGAAGCTGGCAGCCGCCCAGGGGGATGCGACGGCTGACTGCATGACCCCGAGTAGCACTGCGTGCTCTGACGCCGTCGACAGGATCATGACCGTCGTCGATGGCCTGGACACCGCGATTGAGCAGTCTGGGAAGCGGTACGCCCAGACGACTGCCCAGATCGTGCAGATGCAGGACGCGGAGCAGGTGTACATCAACGAGGGTTGCGCGGGAGACCCGGCTGCCGACGACCCGAACTCGCCGTGTACCAAGGTTGTCGCTATCACCGTCGGCGCCTCCACGCTCCAGATGACGCTGGCTACTGACGACCTGGCCTAGCGGGCCTTGCGCGGATCCTGGCGAGGGCTCATTCCTCCGGGGACTCCACGAGAAAAGGCCCTGCCCCATACCCTGACAGTGACGAAGCTGTTCAGAGAGGGGCAAGGCCGTGTCATCTGATGCTACCCCGGACCCGTACGCCGACAAGGTGGCGTTCGGTCAGCGCTTGCAGATCCTCCGCACCCGGAAGGGCCTGACCCGCGAGCAACTCGGCGGGCTCATGGGCCGCTCCGGCTCCTGGGTCAAGGGCATCGAGTCCGGGCGCCTGAAGACACCGAAGCTCGAGATCGTCCTTCGCCTCGCCGAGATCCTGCGCGTCCGCGACCTGGCCGACCTCACCGGAGACCAGACCGTGCACGTCGACCTCTTCACCGGACCCGGCCACCCGCGCCTCGCAGCAGTCAAAGCCGCCGTAGACGCTTTCCCCCTCACGCCCACCGGGGAAGCGCCGCCGGCCGCGCACCTGCAGCACCGTCTCGCCCGTGCTTGGACCGCACGGCACACGGCGCCGAATCACCGGGAAGTTATCGGCGCACTGTTGCCCGACCTGATTCGGGACGCTCAACGCGCCGTCCGCCAGGCCGACACCGCCGCCCAACGGCGAGCAGCGCAGGCCGTCCTGTCCGAGGTCTACTCGCTGTCGCAGTTCTTCGTCGCCTACCAGCCGGACGCCGCGCTGCTGTGGCGCGTCGCCGAGCGTGGCATGGTCGCCGCGCAGGACTCGGAGGACCCGCACACCATCGGCGTCGCTGCGTGGCTGACCGCGCAGGCCCACCGCGACTCCGGGCCCGGACACTTCGACAGCGCCGACGCCGTCACGGCCGAGGCGCTCCGCTTCCTCGAGCCGCAACTGCCGGACGCCACCAACGACGTCCTCGCCATCACCGGGGCGCTCACCTTCGAAGCCGGATACACCGCAGCCCGCCGAGGAGAGACCGGCACCGCATGGCGCCACTGGGACCAGGCGCGCGCCATGGCCGCCCGGCTCCCCGCCGACTACTACCACCCGGTGACCTCGTTCTCCCGCGCCATCATGGGCGCCCACGCGGTCACCATCGCCGTGGAACTGCACGCCGGCGGAGAGTCCGTGCGGCAAGCCGCGGCCGCCGACGCAACGACGATCCCCTCCCGGCCGCGCCGGGCACGGCACCGCATCGAAGAAGCCCGCGGGTACCAGCTGGACGGGCAGCCCGACGTCGCCCTGGCCACGCTCGCCCAAGCGCACGAAGCCGCGCCCGAGACCATCCAGTACAACGGATACGCCAAGCGCATCGTCCTCGAGGAAACCGAGGCGAAGAGCCCCGACCGCCGACGCCGGGCCTCCGCGCTCGCGGTGAAGCTGGGCATGCTCGCCGCCTGAACGAAGGGGCACAAACTGTGCCCCTGGTGTAGCTGGTCCGCCCCGACTCTGATCTAAGACCTGACAGCAGATCAGACCGGGGTGACCGATGGCCGACGAACGAGACTGCACCTACTGCCCGGAGCCGGGCGCCGACGTGTGCGTGCGGGTTCACGAATCATCATCGGCCGCCAGCATGTCGGTCTACGCCCATAGGGCCTGCGCCGAGACCCGAGGCGTGCCCGTCCTCTACAGCATCCTTCCGATGCGGACGGAGCACTTCGGATGAGCCCGCGCACCATCATCCGGGCCGCCGAGTGGACGCTCGGCCTGGACCACGAAGAGGGCGCGCCGCAGGAGCCGCTGTACGAAGCGCAGTGCACCACGTGCGGCGCTACATCAGGCGCGACCGAGGGACGCCGGCTGCCCGCGGAAACGTGGGCGCTGAAGCACACAGGCGAACGGCCCGGGCACCGGTCGTTCCGCGCGACACAGACGTCGTTCTGGCGTGTCAGCCCTGCCGTCGGCAACCCGTATGCCGAGGACGACTCATGATCTGCGCACGCTGCCACCAGACCATCCGGCCCGGCGAACGCTACGAAGAGCTCGACAAGTTCTCGGCGTCCGGCGCGGGCACCACCGTCGTCACGCACACGCCGGCCTGCCCGCCGAAACCCCACTGACCCCGCCCCGGCCGGTGATCCACGCCCGGAGACCGGCCAGGGCGGTGAGGGCTCCTGCATGAGCCCAGCACGCGCACCACGACGCGCGGGTAAGCCGCGCGTCGAACACGCACCCAAGGGAGCATCGCATGACCGCTCTTGCAGTAGAAGCTCGCAACGGCCGGGACCTCGTCCCCGCGGAGCTGTTCGACCGCCTCGCCGCGTTCTGCGCCGAGGAGGCAGGCCTCGAACTGTCCGTCGCCGAGCGCGTGATGGACCAGGGCCTGGCCTTCCTCGACGTTATGGGCAGCACCGGCGAACCGCTGTCCCCGTCCAAGCTGGTCGACCCCGCCTGGCACACCTTCATGCTCCACAGCGCCGAGTACACCGCCTGGTGCCAGGAGCGCTACGGCCGCTACATCCACCACGCACCGAACAGCCGGTACCGCGACAGGGCCGCGATGGTCGACGTCGTCGGCAAACTCCGCGCGGCCGGCTACTCGGTCGACGAGTCCCTGTGGGGCACCACGGCCGACTGCAACGAACCCGCATGCTGCGGCGACGGGCCGTGCTGCTAGCTGACCCTCCATTGGGCGGGCCGCAGCATCGGCGGCCCGCCTGCCCGACCCTGATCGGAGCAGCAGTGCCCACCCTCGAAGTCGTCTCAGCCGTCAGCCGCCTGACCGTCTTCCCGCTGCACGGCCTGCAGGTCGCCTACACCACCCAGTCCAGCGACCGCCGCGGCCTGGGCGACGTCGGCATCGTCGCCGTGCTCGAGCCAGCCAGCGCGTCCGGTGAGCATCTGTGGCGCATGGCCGAGTCGATGTACAGCAACCCGCCCACCGGCCAGACGGCAGCGCGCTGGATTCTCACCCAGTGCACCAGGGCCCGCATGTGCCGTGCCCCGGCCCACCGCGATCTCCCGGAAGCAAAGTGGACCGCCGAGCTCGACCGCACGTTCCACCTCGACGGCCTCTTCGCCAACCACGACATCATCCGCACGGGCCGACTTGTCATCGAATAGGCCCCGGACCCTGGCCGCCCGGTCGGTCTGCGTTCCCCGTCGCAGGCCGACCGAGGCTCATTCGCGTACGAGCTCGGCGAGCGGCACACCGATCGCGTCGGCAATCCGGATCAGGGTGTCGAGGAGTGGGCTGCTGTGGCCCTGCTCGATGCGGCTGTAGGTGGCGACGTCGATGCCGGAGCGGCCGCAGACGTCGAGCTGGGTGAGGTTGTGGTGCTCGCGCACATGACGGATCCGGTCCCCGACCGCTCGACGGCGGGCGATGACCCGGTCGTCGGGGTGGGTGAGGCGCGGCACTCGTCCACGCTCCCGACACCAAGATCAAAAATGATTAGGGCCGAGCCTAATTTGTGTGATCATGGCGATCGCGGGTATCCCAAAACCGGAACCCCCCACTCCCCAAACGGCCCCGCCCAGTCAGCCCCCCAGGCCACGGGCGGCGGCCACCGCGCCCCCGGTGACGACCGGGGGCGCGGCCTACTTCCAGTCGATCCGCACAGCGTCCGGATCCCAGTAGCCGCCCCCAGGAACCCGGCCCCGACGGGCAGGCAACACCGTCACAGCCATCAGGTGCGCAATCACCGCCCGCTGCCGCGACAGCCCGAGCCCGTTCCACTCAGCATCGATGTCCTCAGCCCCCACAAGGCCCGCCGCCGGGTTCACCTTCACCGCCCGCGACAACAGGCCCTGCGCGTCCTCCAGCCGCTTCCTCGCCCCCTCCGACGCCACCCGGTAGGACCGCATGTCCAACTCGCCGGAGCCGAGCGCAGCCGCCAACTCATCCAGCGTCGCCCGCGCCTGCCGCATGTCCTCCTGCGCACCCCGCACATCGACCGGTTCCTCCCGCTGCGCCAGCCAATCGGCCGCGTCCGACCGGGCGAGGCGATCGAGGAGCACCATCTGCACGTGGTCGTCGAGCAGGGCCTGGCGGCGGCTCAGGTGCTTACTCGTCCGGCACCGGTAGACCGACCACAGACGGTTCGCGCCCTGTGGGGTGCGACTGTTCGATGTCCCGGACCGCATCGTCGTGCCGTCCTCACACACACCGCACAGGTAGATCCCGGACCCGAGGTACTTCCGTTCATTGCTCGGGCTGACCGCCCGCGACGGGTCGGTCAGAACGCCAAGGACGCTGCGCCACGTGGCCTCGTCGAGCGCGGCCGGCCACTGCGCCGCCCCGACCTCCTCGCCGCGATGGACGAAGATGCCGGCATTCCTTGGGCGCCGCAGCATGCCGCCGACCTCTGGCCCTTCCCAGTCGCCGCCGGTGCTGGTCGTGATGCCGCGTGCGTTCCAGCCCGCAGCGATGGACCGGAGAGACGCCCCGGCGAGGACCGCCCGGGCTGCTTCCTGGATGCACTCGACCTCGAACTCGACGGGTGTCATCCCGTCGGCCTCCCACCCGAAGGGGCGGCGGCCGCCGAAGTGCTTGCCGTTCTTCGCCATCTCGTCGCGCTTGCGTTTCTGCCGCTCGACCATGCGCTCAACTTCGTACCGGGCCTGGACGCCGAGCTGCCGGGCGATCATCCGCCCCGTGGCTGTGGTCAGATCCAGATTGCCCGCCTTCACCGTGCGGGTCTCGACGCGCCGCGGCTCGCACACGTCGATGTACTCCTCCAGCTCGGCCGGGGAGCGGTGCAGGCGGTCGGTGTGCCAGGCGAGGACGGTGTCTGCGCGGCCCTCTCGCAGGTCTTCGAGGAGCTGGCGGTATCCGGGGCGGGGCTTGCCGCTGTAGGCGCTGAGATCGTTGTCGTCGTAGACAGCGACGATCTCGATGCCAAGCTGGGTGGCAAGCTGTTCGCAGTCCTCGCGCTGCCGCTCGACGCCGAGGCCGGCGCCTTCCCGGTCTCGGCTGATGCGGCAGTAGATGATGGCGCGGGTCGGGATGGACACGTGGGCTGGCATGGCCCCAGCCTGACACGTTAGAACAGCCTCTGTCTCGGGTTCGCTAGGTCGAAGCCGCTCCCGCTCTTGGGCACGGACGCAGGGCTGAGCCCCACGGTGAGCTTCTTCTGCGGCCATTCGGCGCCCGAGTTGACCACGGCCGCACGCACCCGGTCCCTGCTCTCGACCAGACTCTTGTCGGGGAGCCCGACCAGCGCGAACGCGGCGACTCCCGGCTCCAGGTCCGCCTGGACCTCGACCACTACCCCCTCGACGCCCACCAGGGCCACGGAACACGCACGGGCGAAGCCCATCAGGCCACCCCGCGGGCATGCTCGACGACTGCCGCGCCCCGCCGGGGCAGCAGCACGCCGACGAGATCGATGCGCACACCGCCGACGGGCGGGGTGCCGTGCCGCTCCAGCCAGCACTCGGCGAGCTGTCTGAGCCGCTGCGCCTTCGCGGGCGTGATCGCGGCCATGGGATGCTCGTAGCAGCCGACCCTGCGGGTCTTCACCTCGCAAACGACCACCGTGTCGCCGTCGCGGGCCACGATGTCGATCTCACCGGCCCGCCCGCAGCGCCAGTTCCTCGCCAGCAGTCTCATGCCGGACCTGGTCAGCAGCCGTGCCGCCAAGTCCTCGCCGTACCGTCCCAGTGCCCCCGTCGCGTTCATCCCGGCACCACCTCCGGCACCGACTCTGACGCGTGGGGCGCCTTCCTGTGGATCTTGGTCGAAAGCCGTGGAAAACCCTCGGGTTGTGGAAAACCGGGTCACTCGCACGAGTGAAGTCAGCTGCCGAAGACCTGGACCCTGGCTGCCCGGGAGCTGGAGCCCAACGTCGGCTGCCCGGGAGCTCGAGGTCGACGTCAGCTGCCGGGAAGCTCGAGGTCGCTCTTGTTCAGCTCCTCGATGTTCACGTCCTTGAAGGTGAGCACCCGGACCTGCTTGACGAATCTGGCCGGCCGGTACATGTCCCAGACCCAGGCATCCGCCATCGAGACCTCGAAGAAGACCTCCCCCTGAACCGAGTGCACCTGCATCTCGTAGTCGTTGGTGAGGTAGAACCGACGCTCGGTCTCGATCACGTATTTGAACAGCCCGACGACATCTCGGTACTCCCGGTAGAGCTTCAGCTCCATCTCGGTCTCGTACTTCTCGAGGTCCTCGGCGCTCATGGCATGTTCCCCTTCAGCCTTGCGTCCCCCTATTGTGCGTCAGCCGCCCTGGCTCCCTAGACGATTTCCGGGGCCAGAACCACCGGCGATCTCGGGGGTCCCTCGTCGAGCAGCGTGCGCAGCAGCTCGGCGAGCCTGGTCGGATACACCGTCTCACGCGCCGCCGACAGTTCGGCGGAGGTCCACCACCTCAGGCCCGCGACGCTCCGCTGCTCGAGCTCCGTCAGAGCGCCGGGGGCAGTGACGGTCTGCCGCGTGCGCCCCAGGAAGTACCACTCGTCCTGCTCCCAGCGGCGCCCGTCGAAGGGGAACGAGCAGTGCCGCTGCCACAGCACCGGCCCTAGTTCCACCTCGGTGATCCCGGTCTCCTCCGCGAGCTCGCGCCGGGCCGCCTCCTCGCGGGTCTCCTCCCCTTCCAGGCCGCCGCCGGGGGTGAACCACCAGGTGTCGGCGGGATCCGCCGGCTCGTATCCGTGCATCAGCAGGATCCGGTCCTGCGGATCGAGGAGCACGATCCTCGCGACCTTCCGCAGCCGGGGCGGGGCGCCGGGCAGGTCAGGCGACACGGGAGACGGTCCTGTCGCGCCTCTTGCGGCCGAGGAGGCCGGCCACCGGCCCGTACGCCGCCCCGCCCACGATCAGAACGGCACCGGCCACGACGGCCCCCAGCATGAGCCTCACCGGGCCGGGCTGCGAGATGCCGCCCGGCAGGGCGGCGAACCCCTCGGGGCGGTCGACCATGCCGCCGTCCAGCGGCCACGCCACGGCGTCCAGGCGGGCCGTCACCGCGGACCGGGGGACGGAACCGTGGCCCGGGTCCTGCAGATGCGACCTCGAGTCGAGCGAGCCCCCGCGTTCGTCGCCGAGGAGGAACAGGTGCCCGTCCGGCACATCCGCGGTGAACTGCTGCGACGCGTTCTCCTCCGGCTGCAGCAAATACGGTTCTTCGACGGCCTCGCCGTTGACGGTCAGCCGACTGTTCTCCGCGCAGCAGGCGATCTCGTCGCCGCCCACGCCCACCACACGCTTGACCATGGGCATGTCGCCCCACTGCTTGTCGCGGAAGACCACGATGTCACCGCGGTGCACCTCACCGCCGTCGATGCGCTCCGCCAGCACCCTGTCGCCCGCCTTCACGGTCGGCGACATGGAGTCCGTCGGCACCGTGTACGGCTGGTAGACGAGAGCGCCCCAGACGAATCCGCCCAGGAAGAGCACACAGCCGACGGCCACGGCCAGCCCCGACAGCGCACTGCCGAGCCGGCCGCGGCCGTCGTCGTCACGTCCCATTCCGCCCATCCCGGCGCTCCCCACCTCGGAGATTCGACCCCGAGAAGCTCTTTCTCGGGATCGGCGATATGGGCGGCACCCTACCCGGCGGTACGCCCGCCGGTCAGCCTCCTGCGCCACAGCACGATCGGCAGCGCTCCCGCCAGGCCGAGCGCGGCAGGCGCGGCGGGCAGCGCGGCAGCCGCAGCGTTGATCCCGGGCTGGTCGAAGGTGACCGGCACCGGAAGCGTGGACCAGCGGCCGAGCGGCCAGGCGACCACCACGGCGCGACCGACGACCTTGTCGACGGGGACGAAGCCGCTGTTCACGTCCTCCATGTGGTAGCGCGAGTCCTGGGAGTTCTGGCGGTTGTCGCCCATCACCCAGATCTTGTCGTCCGGCACCTTGAAGGGCCCGAACGGCATGTCGTCGCAGGCGCTGCTACCCGGGTAGATGTACGGCTCGTCGAGGGCCTTGCCGTTCACCTTGACCGGGCCGCCCTTCTTGCACTCCACCGTGTCCCCGCCGACGGCGATGGTCCGCTTGATGAGGTCCTTCTCCTCGGCGGACGGCATCAGGCCGATGAAGCTGAGGAACTCCTGGACGAAGTTCGGTTCCGGGGTGGGCTCGCCCTCGAGCCAGCCGCCCGGGTCGTGGAAGACCACGACCTCGCCACGCTCCGGCTCCGAACCGAACCACGGCGTGAGCTTGTCCACCAGCACGCGGTCGCCCCGCTGCAGCGTGTTCATCATCGAGTCCGAGGGGATCGAGAACGCCTGCACCAGAAACGTCTTGATCAGCAGCGCCAGAAGGAGCGCGATACCGATCAGGAGCGGCAGTTCCTTCCAGAAGGACTTCTGCTTCTTCCGATCCGTACCGCTGCCCTCCGAGGAATCGCCGTCGCTTCCGGTCGCCGGCGTCGCGTCGCCCGTCACGTCCGAGGGCGTCTCGGGAAGCCCGTGCCTCTCCTCGGGATCGTCGTGCCCGGACCGTGCGCCGACCGCCACATCCCCCACATCCACTCCTCACTCCGTGCGTACCGCCTGCGCCACAGCAGGGACAGGCCCACCACTCCCATAACGAGCGGGAGTTCCGCAGGGGTCGGGAGCAGGACCATTCGGTTCTGGTCCTGGGAGGACAGACTATTCGACGGCGGCTGTGCCACCGTCGTCCCGGCGCGCGCGTTGGGGACGGATGCGTAGGTCTCCGGCTCCTCGAGCTGCCGCCAGTGGTCGAGCGGCCACGCGATGACAACAGCGCGCCCGACGACCTGGTCCTCGGCAACCGTGCCGCTGCCCTCCTCGTCGAGGTGGAAACGCGAATCGGCCGAATTCGACCGGTGGTCCCCCATCACGAAGATCCGGCCCTCCGGCACCGTCACGTCGAACTTCATCGTCGAGGGGACGTTCCCCGGATGCAGATACGGTTCGTTCAGCGGTACGCCGTTGACCGTGACACGGCCGCCCTGGTCGCAGCACTTCACGGTGTCGCCGCCGACCGCGACGACCCTCTTGATGAGGTCGCGCTCGTCGTCGGACGGAAGCAGTCCGATGAAGGTCAGGCCCTGCTTGACCTGCTTGACCCCGATCGGGTCGTCCTCTTTGGGCTTCTCCTCCTGCGGCAGCCAGCCGCCGGGGTCCTTGAAGACGACGACGTCCCCCCGCTGCGGCTTCGAGCCGAACCATGGGGTGAGTTTGTCGACCAGCACCCGGTCCTCGATCCTGATCGTCTGCTCCATCGAGCCCGACGGGATCACGAACGCCTGGACGAGGAACGTCTTCAGCACCAGGGCTATCAGCAGCGCCACCGTGATCAGGAGGGGTATCTCCTTCATCGCGGACCGGCGGCGCTTGCGCTTGACCTTCTGCGCCAGCCGGCGCCGCTCCGCCCTGCCGGGCAGTGGCCTCGCGCCGTTCGTCGGCCGGGTCCCGGTGGGCAGCCGGGTGTCGGCCCGGTGACTGGCGCTGCGCCCGCGGTTACCCATGGGCGCTGCCCGGGGGAGCGTCGGGCACGCCGGTGAACGCGTCGGCGGGCTCGACGCCCGACCAGCGGGTGATCGGCCAGCCGATCCAGTCGGCCCGCCCGATCACCTTGTCGACGGGCACCATGCCGCCGCCCGGCTCACCGAGATGGTCCCTCGAGTCACGCGAGTTGCTGCGGTGGTCCCCCATGACCCACAGGGTCCCCTCGGGGACGACGATGTCGAAGGCGACCTCGGAAGGCGCGCCGTCGGGGTGCAGATATCTTTCGTCCACCGGTACGCCGTTCACCTCGACCCTGCCCCCCTTGTCGCAGCAGACAACTCGGTCACCGCCCACGCCCACCACCCGCTTGACGAAATCGGTCTCCGCCGGCTCGGCGAGTCCGAGTGCGGCGAGCCCCTCTCGTACTACGGAACTGACCGGGTTTTCCGTCACTCCCTCTTGCACGAAGGAGCCCGTGCCGTCGAAAACGATCACGTCTCCGCGTCGGGGCTCTTCACTGAAACGGTACGCCAGCTTGTTCACCAGCACCCGGTCCCCGACCTGGAGCGTGGGTTCCATGGAGCTGCTGGGGATCTGGAAGGGCTGCACCACGAAGTGGCTCAGGAGCAGTACGAAGACGGCGCAGGCGGCTCCGATGATCCCCGCCGTGCGCAGGGACATCGGGGAGCGGCCGGAGCGGCGCCTCGAGGGCCCGTAACGACGCGCGGAGCGCGACCCCTCTCCCTCGTCCCCGGCAGGCGGGGGGGAAGAGTGGTCGCGCTCCGTGTGCTGTGCTTCGGTGTCCATCGAGGGCAGAGCCTATCCGGCCGCCCTGTGACCGGTTGAACCGAAACGTCGTCGCGGCGGTGAGCTCAGGCTCAGTTGTCGCGCTTCTCCTTGATCTTCGCGGCCTTGCCGCGCAGCTCACGGAGGTAGTACAGCTTGGCGCGACGGACGTCACCGCGGGTGACGAGCTCGATCTTCTCGAAGATCGGGCTGTGCACCGGGAAGGTGCGCTCGACGCCGACGGAGAAGGAGACCTTGCGGACCGTGAAGGTCTCGCTCACGCCCGCACCCTGGCGGCGGATGACGACACCCTTGAACTGCTGGATACGGGAGCGGTTGCCCTCGATGACGCGAACGTGGACGTTCACGGTGTCGCCGGGGCGGAAGGCCGGGACGTCGCTGCGCAGCGATGCGGCGTTGACGTTGTCGAGCAGGTGAGCCATGGTGGTCTGCTTCCTCGCCGATGCCACAGGTCATCGACGGAATTCGGGATGAGAATCGGGGTGCTCCCGCCGAGCGGGCGTCGTTCCCCCTGTGGCAGGGGCGCCGGCCGGGCGTACAGCAGCGGCTTATTCTTCCACGGCCTCGGGCCTGCGCCAAAATCGGCCCTCGGGCTCCGGTGCCCAGCCGAGCATCGAGAGGATCTCGCGGTCCTTCTTGTCGAAGTCCGCCGCGTCGCAACGCTCTATCAGGTCCGGCCTGTTGAGCGCCGTGCGCCGGAACGCCTCGTCCCGCCGCCACCGTGCGATCTTCCCGTGGTGGCCGCTGACCAGCACGTCCGGGATCGCCCGCCCGCGCCAGGTGGGGGGCTTGGTGTAGACGGGCCCTTCCAGCAGGTTCGCCATCGCGCCGGGCGCGAAGGAGTCGTCGCGGTGCGACTCGGCGTTGCCGAGGACACCGGGCAGCAGGCGGGCGACGGCCTCGGTGATGACCAGTACGGCAGCCTCGCCGCCGGCCAGCACGTAGTCGCCGATGGACACCTCGTACACCGGCATCCGGGTCGCGTACTCGTCGACGACACGCCGGTCGATGCCTTCGTAGCGGGCGGGCGTGAAGATCAGCCAGGGGCACTCGGACAGCTCGACGGCGAGCTTCTGGGTGAAGGGCCGGCCGCTGGGCGTGGGCACGACCAGCGCGGGGCCGTGGGCGCCGGCTTCGTAGCCGTCGGCCAGGGTGCCGTCGAGCGCGTCACCCCAGGGCTCGGTCTTCATGACCATGCCGGGCCCGCCACCGTAGGGAGTGTCGTCCACCGTGTTGTGCCGGTCGTACGTCCAGTCGCGCAGGTCGTGCACATGGACGCCGAGCTGCCCGCGGGCGCGTGCCTTGCCGACCAGGGAGACGTTCAGAGGCTCGAGGTACTCGGGGAAGATCGTGACGACGTCGAGGCGCATCAGGACTCGTCCCGCGACGACGCGATCTCGGCCTCGGCGTCGTCGAGCAGACCGGGCGGCGGCGTGATGACGGCCCGCTGCTCCTCGAGGTCGATCTCGGTGACGATCTGCTCCACGAACGGAATCATCACCTCGCTGCCGTCGGGTCGTTCGACGATGAACAGGTCCTGCGAGGGCAGATGGCTGATCTCGGTGATCCGGCCGATCTCCGTGCCGTCGGCCAGCACCACGTCGAGGTCCATCAGCTGGTGGTCGTAGTACTCGTCCGGCTCCTCGGGGAGCTCCTCCGGGTCCACCTCGGCGATCAGCAGGGTGTTGCGCAGCGCCTCCGCGGCGTTGCGGTCCTTGACGCCCTCGAAGCGCAGCAGCAGCCGACCGCTGTGCACCCTGCCGGACTCGATCGTCAGCGGCCCGGCGCCGGCCGGGTCGGTGGCCAGCACGGCGCCGGGTCCGAGCCGCAGCTCGGGCTCGTCCGTACGCACCTCGACGGTGACCTCGCCCTTGATGCCATGGGCGCGGCCGATCCGCGCGACTACCAGCTGCACGCTTGCAAACTCCTTAGATACGACTACGGGCCGGGGACGGCCGTCGGCCCTCCCCGGCCCGAGCCGGTGTTCAACTGTTCAGCGAACCTGGTCCACGTCGACGAGGTCGACGCGGATGCCACGGCCGCCGATGGCGCCCACGACGGTGCGCAGGGCGCGCGCAGTGCGGCCGTTGCGGCCGATCACCTTACCGAGATCGTCGGGGTGTACCCGGACCTCGAGCACGCGCCCGCGGCGCAGGGTGCGTGAAGCCACCTGCACATCGTCCGGGTTGTCGACGATGCCCTTCACGAGGTGCTCGAGAGCCTCCTCGAGCATCCTCAGGCCTCGGTCGACTCGGCGGGCGCGGCCTCGGCCTCGTCCGCCTTCTTGTCGGCCTTCTTCGCCTTCGGGGTGATGGCCTCACCCTTGGCG
This sequence comes from Streptomyces sp. NPDC006283, assembly GCF_040613325.1. NCBI lineage: Bacteria > Bacillati > Actinomycetota > Actinomycetes > Kitasatosporales > Streptomycetaceae > Streptomyces > Streptomyces sp. NPDC006283. The sequence continues at coordinate 42,869 of NZ_JBEXRZ010000034.1, forward strand.
TCGTCACCCTCGAGGGTCTTGGCGAAGGCGTCGAAGGAGGCGCGCTTGTCTTCCTTCGTCTCCGGCTGCTGCAGCGGCGCCGGGGCCGGGAGGCCCTTGTGCTTCTGCCAGTCGCCGGTGAGCTTCAGGATCGCCATGACCGGCTCGGTCGGCTGGGCGCCGACGGACAGCCAGTACTGCGCACGCTCCGAGTCGACCTCGATGCGCGACGGGTTGTACGTCGGGTGGTACAGACCGATCTCCTCGATGGCCCGGCCGTCACGGCGGGTACGGGAGTCGGCGACGACGATGCGGTAGTGGGGCTGGCGAATCTTGCCGAGACGCTTCAGCTTGATCTTGACTGCCACGGGAGTGGTGTCTCCTGGTCTTGACGTGGTTGGGCACAACGAGATGCCACGTGGGGTTGCGGTACTCGGGTGCCCGATGGACGCGTCAGCCGGAGGCGAGAGGGTTCCTGTGCGGCTGTCGAGTACAGCTAGCCATTGTGCCACACACACGCGACGGCTTTTCACCCGACCGGGCAGGGCGCGGCCAGGCCGGCGGCCCGGCCCGGCGGCCCGGCCCGGGTGGGCGCGGACGATCAGCTCGCCGCGCCCACTACGTCCGGGATACGGAAAGGCTTTCCGCACCCCCCGCAGACGATCGGCGCCTGCGCGAGAACCGACGGAACGACTCTGACATTGCGGCCGCAGTCGCAGACGGCCTTGACCCGCACGCCGCCGCCCGAGGAGCCGTGCCGGGCGGCCGGTCCGCGGAAGGTCCGCTTGGTGTCGGAAGCCGTTGCGACCGTGTGCGCCTTGAGCGCGCGCTGCAGCCGCTCGATCGTGGGGCGATACCGCCGCTTGGCCTCGGGGTTGAGCGCGACCAGCGAGAAGCCGCTGCTGGGATGCGGCTCGTCCACATGGTCGAGGCCCATCTCCTCGGCGATCGCGAGGAAGCGGCGGTTGTGGTAGCGGCCGGCGCGCGAGGTGTCGCGGACTCCTCGCGCGGCGGCGATGCCGTGGACTGCCTCGTGGAGCAGTCGCTCGAAGGAGAGCTCGGCGCCGCAGGCGGACGAGGACTCTCCGATCAGGGACTCGGGCGCGGCAAGATCCGGCAGCTCGGGGTGGTGCCGCTGAATGTCGGCCCACGCCTGTGCCAGCTCTGCGGCGAGAACAGGTGGTGTCGTGCTCACGTCGTGATAACGAGCCGGAGGGCCCGCGGGTTCCATTCCGGGCCATCCCAAATATTTTGCACTTACCCGTCAGTTGCCGTTGATGCGTCCTGACGAGGGCGGGTACGCCGATCTGCGGAGAAGCCTCACAGCTCGCACCAAGGTGGTACGTAGCGACCGCCACGAGCCGGGACGGACGGCTCAGTAGGCGCGGGCCACGATCGCGACAGTACCGGGGGCGTCGTCGGACACGGGAACCGACCCGTCCTCGGCGACGAGGCAGCGCACCGACACCGCCTGCTCGGCCAGCTTCGCTTCGCCCTCCTCGCCCAGCGTCGCCCACGGAATGCGCGCCCATCCGCCGGCGACCGCGGCCTCGGCGGCCTCCTCGATCGTGGTGACCTCGCTGGTACGGGACTCGCGGCGGGCCCTGGACTGCTCGAGCAGCAGCGCCTGGTCGTCCTCGAGGATCTTGGGCAGCAGCGCGGCGAGCGACTCGACGGCCACCGCCTCCTTGCCGCCGGGGACGCGCCGGGCCAGCACCGCCGTACCCGCCTCCAGGTCGCGCGGACCGATCTCGATCCGCACGGGGATGCCCTTGAGCTCCCAGTCGACGGCCCGGCGGCCGAAGGGGGTGTCGACACGGTCGTCGACCTGGACCCGCAGCCCCGCCGCCCTGAGGGTGTCGCCGAGTGCGCGGACCCTGGCGACCGCCTCGTCGCCCTTGATGGCCATGACGACGACCTGGACGGCCGCCAGCCGCGGCGGTACCCGCAGGCCGTTGTCGTCGCCGTGGGACATGATCAGCCCGCCGACCATCCGGGTGGACGTTCCCCACGAGGTCTGCCAGACCAGTTCCTGCTGCCCGTCCTTGGAGAGGTACGAGGTGTTGAAAGCCTTGGCGAAGTTGGTCCCGAGCTCATGGCTCGTGCCCATCTGGAGCGCCTTGCCGTCGCCCATCATCCCTTCCAGGGTCAGGGTGTTGATGGCGCCGGCGAAGCGTTCCCTGGGCGTCTTGCGGCCGAGGACCACGTCGATGCCCAGCACGTTGACCATGAAGTCCGCGTAGACCTGCCGGTGGATGTACGCGGCGTAGTCCCTGGCGTCCTCGTACGTGGCGTGGGCGGTGTGGCCCTCCTGCCAGAGGAATTCCGTCGTACGGAGGAAGACCCGCGGGCGCATCTCCCAACGGACCACGTTCGCCCACTGGTTGATCAGCAGCGGCAGATCCCGGTAGCTCTGCACCCATTTCGAGAAGTAGTCGTTGATGATCGTCTCCGACGTGGGGCGCACCACGACGGGCTCCTCGAGTTCCTTGCCGCCCCCGTGCGTGACCACCGCGAGCTCGGGCGCGAAGCCCTCGACGTGCTCAGCCTCGCGAGTCAGGTAAGACTGGGGGATGAAGAGCGGGAAGTAGGCGTTCTGAGCGCCCGCTGCCTTGATGCGGGCGTCCATCTCCTGCTGCATCCGCTCCCACAGGCCGTAGCCGTACGGTCGGATGACCATGGTGCCGCGCACCGGGCCGTTGTCCGCCAATTCGGCCTTGTTGATCAGGTCCTGGTACCAGCGTGGAAAGTCTTCCGCCTGCGGCGTAAGAACGGGTGCCTTTGCCATGGCGCGCATCGTACGGCGACACGGGACCTCAGCGTGAATCGGCCAGGTCGCCCAGGGCGCACGCCCCGGGCTCGTAAGCAGTGCCGCACAACCCCTGGACGTGTGGACGCCCGCGGAGTTCCCTGGCATACGGGGGAGCGCGGGGCGTACGCACACGGGGGCTGAGCTTCAGGGCACAACCGACCTCTCGGCGGATTGGGGCGCTTTCGATGACATCCACGCTCGTCCGGCACCGGACCGACAAGGCGTCGGCGTCCTCGGCGGACGCAGGCACACGGGCCCGGGACTGGGCAGAGATCCAGGAACGCATGCTGGTGCCTCTCTACGAGGCGGTCTACGAACGTCTCGAGGTCGGCACCGGATCGAGGTTGCTGGGCCTCGACTGCGGTTCCGGTCTCGCCCTGCTCATCGCACAGGCCCGTGGCGCGACCGTGACGGGCGTCGACAGGGACGTCGACCGTCTCGCCCTCGCGCGGGAACGGTTGGCCGGCAACCCGAGCGCCCGCCTGTACGACGGCGACGTCGGCGCGGCAGTCGAGCCGGGCGGGGCCGCGTACAACCTGGTCACCGCTTTCCAGCCGATCGGCTGCAGCGCGGGCGACGGCGAGGAGCTGGGGCGGGTCCTCAGGGACGCGGTCGGTCTCGCGGAGCGCAGGAGCGTGGTGGTGCTCACCGGTTGGGGCCCGCCGGAGCGGTGCGCCACGTCCGGGGTGCTCCGTGTGGCGGGCGGCCCGGGCGGCGACCGGCGGCCCGCCCACCGTGACGCTCTGGAGGACGTCGCCGCCCGGGCCGGCCTGAACCCGGACGGTTCGGGCCGGGTGGCCTGCCCGTTCGGCTACGGGGACGTGGAGAGCGCGGTGCGCGGGCTGCTGTCGACGGGTCTGTACGACCAGGCCGTGCGGGAGACCGACCAGGCGCAGGTGGAGAAGGAGATCGCCGAGGCACTCCACCCGTACCGACGGTCCGACGGCACGGTGTGGATGCCCAACGTCTTCCGCTATCTGATCGCCCGCGCGCGCTGACCGCTGCCGTCCGCCTTGACTCCCGGGGCCGCACCTGCAATGGCTCATGGCCCACCACGAAGCAGCCCGCTTCGCCCACTCCTCAGCACGCATCCCCGTCGAGCACGGCATCGCCCAC